>JAAAOL010000163.1 GCA_009908885.1 Bacteroidota bacterium
CAGATCCCGGCAGGTGACGGCACGATTCGCCTGTCGAAGATCTTCAAGTGGTTCAGCGGCGACTTCGAGTCGGACGACCAGGGCGTGCAGCAGTACCTTGCGCCCTACTTCGACGGCCCGGTGCGCGACTCGCTGGCGGCGGGCCAGTACCGCATCAAGTACATGGACTACGAGTGGACGCTCAACGACCAGGCCCTGCGCGACGAGGGGACGTCCGACACGGCTCCCGCCACGTCCCGCTGACCGGCGTCATGCGGACCGATCCGCGGACGGCCCGGCGGCGGGCGGCTCCAGATGCCGTAGATTCCCCGGCCCCACCTCGTCCCACGACGTGCACCCCGCCAGCCCCAGCGTGAGGTCGATCTCGGCGAGCAGGTTGTGCACCACGTCGCGCACGCCGTCGGCCCCGCGCAGCCCGAGGCCGAACGCGTAGGGCCGCCCCAGCAGCACCGCCTGCGCCCCAGCGCGAGGGCCTTGAACACGTCCGCCCCGCGCCGGATGCCGCTGTCGAAGAGCAGCGTCGTCCGGTCGCCCACCGCCTCGACGATGGGCGGCAGGGCGTCGAGCGCGGCGAGGCCGCCGTCCATCTGGCGCCCGCCGTGGTTGGAGACGATGAGGCCATCGGCGCCCTTGTCGAGCGCCTTCCGCGCGTCGTCCGGATGCAGGATGCCTTTCAGGATGATAGGCAGGTCCGTCTGCTCGCGCAGCCAATCGAGGTCGTCCCACGTCAAGCCCGCGTTCGAGAAGAGGCGGGCGAAGGTGAGCACCGCCTGCGTCGGGTTCTCTTCGGGCGGCTCGTCCAGGTGGCGGCGGAAGGCCGGATCGTCGTAGTAGTTGGCGAGGCCTTCGCCGTAGAGGAACGGCAGATACGCGTTGTCGATGTCGCGGTCGCGCCAGGCCAGCAGGTACGTGTCGAGCGTGACGACGAGGGCGCGGTACCCGGCGTTCTCGGCGCGATGGACGAGGCTGGCGGCGAGGTCGAAGTCTTTGGGCCAGTAGAGTTGAAACCAGCGCGTGCCGTCGCCATGGGCCTCGGCGACGTCTTCGATGGAGAACGACGAGACGGTGCTCAGGATCATCGGCACGTCGAGGTCGGCGGCGGCGCGGGCCACGGCCTTTTCGGCCTCGGGATGGGCGATGGAGAGCACGCCGATAGGCGCCAGCAGCACGGGGGCGCGGAGCGTCTGCCCGAACAGGGTCACCCGCATGTCACGCCGCTCGACGTCGCGCAGGAAGCGGGGCACGACGCGCCAGCGCCGGAACGCCTCGCGGTTGGCGCGCATGGTGTCCTCGCTGCCCGCCCCGCCCGCGATGTAGCCGTACGCCTCGGGTGTCATCTCAGCCTCGGCGCGGGCTTTCAGCTTCTCGTAGCCGACGGGCTGCTCGGGCGTCTCCTGCGTCATGCCGCCGAGGTAGATCTGCATCTGCCGCTGCATCCCCACATTCTCGGTTTTCGATTGGGGGTTTTGGATTTCGGATGGTCCGTCAGCCATGGCAGGGAACTCGGCAAATCAGGGGATGCTCGCTTGGTCTCCATCGAACATCGCAAATCGCACCTCAAAAATCGACCATCACCTCAGCGGGTCAATAGGACAGGCTGCGTGCGGGCGCCTCCTTCGGCTTCCAGCCGGAGCAGATAGAGACCGGCGGGCAGTTCTCGGGCATCGAGCGTCTCAGTGTAGGTCCCGGCGGCCCGCCCCCCGTCGGCCAACAGGGCGACCTCCCGCCCGAGCAGATCGTACAGGACCAGGCGAACCTCGCTGGCTCGTGTGAGGGTGAAACCCACGTTCGTCGTCTCCCGAGCGGGGTTCGGAAAGGGCGGCTCCAGCTGAATAGCCCGGGCTGCTGACGGGCCGTCCTCGGACGCGGTGGGGTCGTCGGTAACGTACCGGGCTATCTTGAACTCGTGGCCGACTGCAACGACCTGACCGTCCGGTTGTCGGGCCAGTCCGTACAGGTCATCAAAGCCATTGTCAAAATCCGTGGTGACGAGTCCCTCGGTACCGAACGCCTCGTCTAAATTCCCGCCGCTGTCAAACTGTGCAAGGAAATAATCGAAGCTGCCTACCTCCAGGCTTCCCCCGATTAGGACGCTCCCGTCCGAGTCGAAGAGCGCGTCGGCGGCATACACAGCGGTGATCGTCCCCGCATCGAGCATGCGACTCGTCAGGGGCACAAACGCGAGACCGCCATTGGCGAACGCGTCATCCAACCTGCCGCCCGCATCGAACCGGGCGACGGCGACCCCTTGCTCTGTCGCGGTCTCTGCATCGCCCGCCACCACAAGGATTCCATTGGGGAGGAGCGAAAGACCAACCGGTAGAAAGGTCAGGCTATTGAGCGGAACGGTTCCCGCGCTGCCGGTCCCGAAGCCTTCATCCAGCGTGCCGTCCAGGTCGTACCGGAGGAGCGCCAGGTGTCGCTGTTCGTCGCGCTCGAAGCCCGCCGCCGCAACGACTCCGTCTGGCTGGAGCGCGAGGTAAAGAACGACTCCCGCTTCGGCAGCAACATCAGTGATAACAGATCCATTCTCTCCAAATGACGGGTCCAGCGTGCCGTCCGGCAGGAAGCGGGTAATCAGGAAGGACGGCGGGTGGTCGTTGCCCAGCTCCTGGTTTCCATAGACGGACCCCGCCACATAGAAGCGCCCGTCCGGGGCTACGACCAGATCCGATACGTCATGGGCGATCCCATCTCCGAGGCGGTCGGCCAGATCAGCGATCACGTAGCCGCCCGTGCCGAATGTGGGGTCCAGCGTTCCCTCGGGCGTGTACCGGGCCACGGCGATCAGCGGGCGCGTTTGCGGGCTCGGCGGCGGGTTTGACCGTTCCGTCAACCCGGCTACCAGGAGATGATCGTCAGGCAGGCGCACCAACCGGCGTGCTTCGTCGCCCCCTGAGATGTCGGTCTGCGTAACGCCGTCCGTGCCGAAGGACGTATCCAGCGTGCCGTCTGCTCGTAGCTGGGTTACGACCACGTTCACATTGACGCCGTCCGGGCCGAACGCCCACCCCGCCACGACGATGCCGCCATCGGATTGCACGGCGACATCCGACGCACTGCCCTGGAGCAGATCGAACACCTTCCCGTCGGTGCCGAACGCCGGATCGAGTTGCCCTTCCTGCGCCCACACAGCAGGCACGCAAAGGACCGCCGCCCATAGCACGAGCGGAAGAAAAAAACGAGTGGTGCAGTAGCGATATCTCATGGCACACTCAACAACTTACTTGAACACTCATCAACCTAATCGAGTTTAAAAAAACAATCGAACATCGCAAATCGCACCTCAAAAATCGACTCATCGATCCATCACCGCCAACGTGAGGCGGCTGACACAGACGAGACGGCCCTCGTCGTCGCGGATCTTGATCTCCCACACTTGCGTGGAGCGCCCGATGTGGAGGGGCCGCGCCGTGCCTTCGACGTGTCCCTCCCGTACCCCGCGCACGTGGTTAGCGTTCACCTCGATGCCCACGCAGTACTGCCGCTCGATGTCGACGCAGCAGGCGGCGGCGGTGCTGCCCAGCGTCTCGGCCAGGACGACCGACGCGCCGCCGTGCAGCAGGCCGTAGGGCTGGTGCGTGCGATGATCTACCGGCATCGTGGCCCGCAGAAAGTCCGGCCCGACCTCGGTGAACTGGATGTCGAGGTGCTCGACCATGTTCTGCTGGCCCCACTGGTGCAGGCCCTCCAGCGTCACGGGCTGATGCCAGATGGTGTCCATCGCTCAGGTTAGATAGTTTCTGGTTTGCTGGTTTCAGGTTGCAGGTTCGATGGCTCATCATGCATCACGCACCACGCATCACGCGTCCAGGTAGCCGTGGGTGCGGAGCCAGTCGCGGACGGCGTGGCCGGTGCCCATGGGCCAGGGCTTGAGCCGGTCCGGCGGCACGCGCTTGTAGTCGGCCAGTTCGTCGCCGAGGCGGACGGTGCCGGTGGCGCGCACGTGATAGGCCACGATGAGCTGGTGCATCTCGGCGAACGCGTAGACGCCGATCATCGCGACGATCTCGCCGTCGAGGCCGAGTTCTTCTTTCAGTTCCCGCAGCGTGGCGGCCTCGGGCGTCTCGCCGCGCTCCAGGAAGCCGCTCACAAGGCCGTACCACGTCTCCGGCCAGCCCTTGTTGCGCGCCAGGAGGACATCGCCCTCGTGCTCCACCAGCGCCGCCACGACGGGATCGGGGTTGTCATAGTAGACGAACCCGCACGATGGACAGGTGGGGCGCTCGCGTTCACCGTCATGTTGCGTCTCTAGCGGAGTGCCGCACTGCGGGCAGTATGTGGGCGGCGGCGTCATGTCCCCCGCTCCATCCGTTCGGCGGGGACGACCATATACGTCGCATCGCCGCGCGCGACCTCCTTGCCCGCGTCGTTCGTGACGATGCTCTCGGCGTGCAGCACCCGGCGCCCGGCGCGGACGATCTCGGACTCGCACGTAAGCCCACCCTCACTCACGGGCCGGAAGTACTTGACCCGCAGGTCGATGGAGACGACCGCTCCGCCCGCCTCCAGCACCCTTCGCACGCCATCCAGCAGCAGCACCGCGTGGGCGATCCCGGTGTCGATGAGCGACGCAATGACGCCGCCGTGCATCACTCCGGCGGGCTGCGTCAGATCGTCGCGGTACCGGATCGTCGCCGTCGACCACCCCGGCGCTACGTCCACCACGTCCAGGCCGATCAGGTTGAAGAACGGAAACTGATCCGCAAAGTCGAGGATGGCGTCTTTCGAATCGACCGGGCGCGTGCGGGGCATGCGTGGGTTTTGGGTTGCGGGTTTTGGGTTGCGGGTTTTGGTTCGAGGTGGGACACTCGGCCGTTCGACGAACACGTTCGAACTTCGCACTTCGAACGATCACCGTCAGAACTGGACGACGACCTTGCCCCGGCTCTCGCCGCTGTGCAGGTACTCGACGGCGTCCGGGATCGATTCGACGCCGATGAACTCCTTCGGGTCGATGGCGACGTGCAGCCTGTCCTGCCCGATGAGCCAGAACAGGCGTTGCGTGTGCTCTTCGAAGTAGCGGCGGAAGTGCGGTAGGAAGAAGCCCCGCACCGAGGCCGATTTGCCCAGCAGCTTGGCGTAGATGCGCGGCTGCTCGACGCGTTCCAGCCCTTCCACGTACTCGCCCACGTAACCGATGGAGAGGAGCCGTCCGTGCACCGCCAGGTTATCCACGCACGTGTCGAACAGGCTGCTGCCGACGCCCTCGTAGACGAGGTTGAGCCCGTCTGGGTATTCCTCGCGCAGCACCTTGCGGACGTTCTCCGTGCGGTAGTTGATGGGCCGGTCGCAGCCGAGATCGCGCAGCAGCTCCACCTTTGCGTCCGTGCCGCACGTGCCGACGACGTGGTTGCCCGCCAGCTTGGCCAGTTGCACGGCGTACTGCCCCGTCCCGCCTGCCGCCGCCGTCACCATGACGGTCTCGTCGGTGCCCATGTCGCCCGTCACGCCGAGGGCGATGGACGCCGTCAGGCCGCTCACGACGACGCTCAGCGCCTCGGGCGTGGCCTCGGGCACGGGAATCGCATGGCGGGCCGAGACGATCTGGTACTCGCGGTAGCCGCCGCCCAGCAGTCCGGTCACCACGGCGTCGCCTTCCTCCAGGTTTTTGACCGCCTCCCCGACGGCCACGACCTCACCCGCCGCCTCGGCGCCGAGGTCGAGCGGCAGTTCGGGGTCTGCCGAGTAGCGCCCGGCGGTGATGTTGACGTCGGTGGCGTTGACGCCCGCGTACAGGTTGCGGACGAGCACCTCGCCCCGCCCCGGCTCCGGGATCGGCTCTTCGACGATCTCGGCCGCCTCGCGGAAGTGCGGCGTCAGCGTGGTGGCGATCAGTTTGCGGTAGGTCGTCGTGCTCACAGGTCTGAATCGTTGCTCGGTGGATGCCTCCTCAGGGGGATGCGCGGTCGGATTGCTTGCGCCAGTACCGGGCCAGCCCGCGCCAGCTGGCCTGCGGCTGCCCGAACTGGTCGTACGCCGGGACGAGTTCGGGCGAGAGGCGCTGCTTCAACTCCTGGATCTTGGCGGCGTGGAAGGCCTCGGCCCGCTCGGCATCGTCTGCCTCATCGTCCTCTTGCTCCAGCGCGTTACGGACGGCGTCGCTCCAGGCGTCCAGCGTGCGCTCGAACGCGTCGAGGTGCCACGCGGGGTCGTCGTGCGGGCCGAAGTGGGTCGTAAACAATCGCTCCGGCGACCAGTTGCGGAGGGCGTCCAGGCTGTCGGGCCAGCGGTCCAGGTCTACGTCCGGCGGCGGCGTGACGGGCAGAATCACGTCGGTCCCGGCGATGCGCATCCCCGCCGTGTCGCCGATGAAGGCGGTGTCGGATTCTCGATCCAGGTAGCTCACGTGGTGCACGGCGTGCCCTGGCGTGTAGGCCACGTCGAACGGTCGCCCGCCCACGGTGATCGTCTCGTCGCCGTACAGCACGTGGAGCGCGTCCTCCGGCACGGGTATTACTTCGCCCCAGAGCGGCTCCAGCATGTCGCCATAGAGGCGCCGGGCGCTGGCTAACAACTTGCTCGGGTCGGCCAGGTGCGTCGCGCCGAGGCGGTGCACGTAGACCGCCACGTCCGGGTGGTCCTGCACGATGGTGCCCGTCGCTCCGGCGTGGTCCAGGTGGATGTGGGTCAGCAAAAGCGCCCGTACGTCGGCCAGCGCGTACCCCGCTTCTTCCAGCGTCTCTCGCAGCGTCTCCAGCGACGACATCGGTCCTGGGTCGACCAGGATCAGGCCATCGTCGCTCTCCAGCACGCCGACGGCGATCAGGTGCTCCGCCCCGAGATACTTCAGGTCGAGGTAGTGCGTCGTCGGTGTGATGGAGGAAAGCGCCATCCGGAAAGGCAGCGAAGCGGTTACTCGTGGGCGGTCATCAGGCGCGGCCTCGCTTCGTCAGGTTTCCGGCCCATGAACGCACGCTCAGAACGGCTCCAACATAACGGTCCGCCGTATGATGGACAAGCGTTCCTCTCTCGTTCGCACGGCAGCCTGAGGCCGAGCGCGAACACCGAGCATCTGCTCGGCGTTGGCTGGTGTAGGTCACATCGCAAACCTCTCCTGTCATGACCTCTCTGACGCTCAGGGACATCCCCGACGCTCTCATGGAGCGCTTGCGCAGTCTCGCTGAGGAGGAGCAGCGAAGCCTGAACGAGCAAGTGCTTTTCTTGCTGGACGAAGTTACCACAGAACACCGTCCTGGCTTTGCAGACGCCTTCGATGCCTTCGTCCGCGAGAACGGCCCCTCTCCTCTCGATGACGATGACGATGACCTTGCAGATCTGCGTAGCACCGAGCATGGACGATCCGTGCAGGTGTAGCTGCCATGATGCGGTACCTACTGGACACCAATGTGCTTTCGGAGCCCGTCCGCTCAACCCCCGAGGCACAGGTCGTCGCGACCTTGCGCAGCCATAGCACCGAGCTCGCAACCACGAGCATCGTGTGGCATGAACTCATCTACGGGGCCGAGCGTCTTCCCGAGGGCGAAAAGCGCACCTACCTGTTCACCTACTTGACCGAGGTCGTTCGGACGACGGTGCCGTAGC
>JAAAOL010000238.1 GCA_009908885.1 Bacteroidota bacterium
GGCCGTCGCGCCGGAGAGCCACATCCCGTCGTTGTCGATGCCCGCAGGCTTGCGCAGGTGGCGACGGAAATAGATGAGCGCGCCCCCGCCCAGCAGGCCGAAGCTGAGCAGTAGCATCGCGAGCGGGACCCCCGCGCCCGCCCCGAAGAAGGCGGCCATCAGCGCCAGCGCGCCCAGGCCGACCATCGCGAGGCCGACTCGCTCAGTCGCGTCGAAGTGGCTCGTCGGGCTGGTGAGTTGAAAGCTTGCGTCGTAGCGGGCCATGAGTTCCTCGTTCGATTCCGTCTCCAAGAATGATGCACCAAGGCGTTCGACCGTTGATCAGGCGAAGATGCGCTGCAAGAGGCCGGGCTTGCGTTCCAGCTTCAGCTTCTCGGTGGGATGCTGCAGGTTATAGAGGCGAATAAATTCGTACTCGACCGACCGGAAAAACTCGGGGTTGAAGCACGCCTCACGGAGATGCTTGATGACGTAGGGCAAGGAGCGCTCTTCTTGCAACCACCGCTCGCACACGTCGTGGCGGAACCGCACGCCGAGCAGGTTAAACCCGGTGACCCGCTGCGTCTCTGCCTCGTAGTTGATGCGGATGAGCATCCGCGCCTCGGGATCTTTCCACACCTGGCTTTCGATTCCATCGACGTCCGTCGGTGGGATGTCGCCGTAGGTCTGGTATTCGACGCCGAAGAACTTGGCCGAGTTGAAGAAGATGCCCCGATCGTAGGGCGTCGGGTGGCCGCAGATCGTCTTGGCCACGGTCTTTCCGTGGCGCCGCCCGGTGTACCAGAGCAGGTCGATCTTGCGGTGGCCGATGCCTTCCTCCTTAAATTCGTTGCAATCCCCCACCGCGTAGACGTTCGGGACGTTGGTCCGGAAATACTCGTCCACCAGCACGCCCCGGTTCGTCGCGATGGCGGAGCGCTCGACCACGTCGATCGTGGGCGTGACGCCGATGGTGATACCGACGAACTGGCACGGGATCTCTTCGCCGTGGTTGGTGACGACGGCCCGCACTTGCCCGTGCTCGTCTCCAAGAATCTCCTTCAGCTCCGTCTCCAGGCGCAGGTCGATGCCGTGGTCGCGGATCTCCTGGTTGATGATCTGCTGTTCTTCGGGCGGCAGCACGTTGGCGAAGTAGCCCGACTCGCGCACCAGAAACGTCACCGGGATGTCGCGCGTGTGCAGCATCTCGGCCATCTCCACGCCGATGAGCCCGCCACCGACCACGACGGCCTGCTCCACGTCGGGCGTTCGGGCCTCCATCTGCTCTAGATCTTGCAGACTCACCATGCCCTGCACGCCGTCTAGATCCTCCCCTGGCCAGCCGACGAAGCGCGGGTGGGCCCCCGTCGCGAGAATCAGCACGTCGTAGTCGACCGCGTCGCCGTCGCGCAGGTGCAGGCGCTGGGCGTCCGTATCGATCGTCTCGACGAAGCCGCGCACCAGGTCGATGCGGTTTTTCGCCCAGAAGTGATCCTCGTACGGCTTCGTGTCCTGGTAGCGCATGTGGCCCATGTAGATGTACATGAGCGCCGGGCGCGAGTAGTGGTGGTCCGACTCATCCGAGATGATCGTGATGCGGCGGTCACTCCACTTGCGGATGAAGCGGGCGGCGGTGACGCCAGCCACCCCGTTCCCGATGATGGCAACGTGCTCGGGCATGTAAAGACGCAGCGTCTGGTGAAAGGCGGACGATGCGATGCTGGGCTCGGCGAGGGTTGTGGCGCATCGTCCTCCGATACGTGCGATGGACCCCGCGGGTGTTACACCCTGTTCACGATGCATAAGGCGAGGCCGCCGAGGCCCGCAGACACACGGGGCGGCCATCTTGCTTTTCGGACGAGGCGGGTCTAGTTTGCGGCTCCGCACCTCGCCTCGGTGGTCGTCGCGCACATGGGCTGGACGTATGAGAATAGGCATCACAGGCAACACCAGCAAAGACGAACTGTGGGATCCCGTCGCCTCGCTGATCGACTGGCTGGAGACGGATGCTGTGGCGTATTGCCTGCACCAGGACATCGCTGACGGACTGGCGGCCCGCGACCTCGTCGACGCCTCGCTCTGCCAGCAGCACACCGAGCCGGACCTGGCTGACGCGTCCGACGTGATCCTCTCTTTCGGCGGCGATGGCACCTTGCTCAACAGCGCGCACGAGGTCGGCGCCCGCGGCACGCCCCTGCTCGGCATCAACATCGGGCGCCTCGGCTTTCTGGCGGACGTGGAGGTCGGGCAGGTGCGGGAGGCCATCCGCCACCTGGACCAGGGCACCTATTCGATCGAGCCGCGCCTCGTCCTCACCACCGAATTCGACGTGGACGGCACCCGGCGTCACGTCTGGGCGCTGAACGAGTTCGTCATCGCCCGCGGGGGGCCGGTCAGCCTCATCAACATCGACGTGACGGTCGATGGCACGCCGCTGAACACGTACTGGGCCGACGGGCTCATCATGGCGACGCCCACCGGCTCTACGGCGTACTCGCTCGCGGTGAACGGCCCCATCGTGATGCCCGGCTCGGACGTGGTCATCCTCTCCCCGCTGGCCCCGCACAGCCTCACGGTCCGCCCCTTCGTCCTCTCCGCCGACGCCGTCATCGAAGCACGCGTGGACGGGAAGGACCAGCCCTGCGTCCTCGCCGCCGATGGCAAGAGCATCCTGCTGAACGACGTTCAATCCAGCCTTACGATGCGCCGCGCCGAGCACCGCGTCAACCTCGTGAAGCTCCCCGGCCAGCACTATTTCCAGACGCTCCGCTCCAAGCTGATGTGGGGCGTCCGCAACCACCGCCGGTGAGATGCTGCTCCTGCGACATAAAAAAAAGAGCGGGCATCAGATGCTCGGGGCTCGTTGACGTTGCAGCGGTCCGGACGGGACTCGAACCCGCGACCTCCGGCGTGACAGGCCGGCGTTCTAACCAAACTGAACTACCGGACCGAGTGCAATCGGAATCCTGGCGAAGTAAAAGAAGCGGTCCGGACGGGACTCGAACCCGCGACCTCCGGCGTGACAGGCCGGCGTTCTAACCAAACTGAACTACCGGACCGCGTAAACAAACAGCATGTGGTGGTCAGGGACGGAATCGAACCGCCGACACACGGATTTTCAGAACGCGTGACGGCCTTCGAAAATCTCCCTATACGACGCACTTAGGGGGATTTCGACCCTGTATCCACGAGAGAGTGACAAATAGGTGACAAAGAGCAAGATTTCAGCGCCGCACCCGGCAGCGCCCGCCTCTCTCCAGCGGGCGGCGTTACACCAGATTCGGACGGGCGAAGTTCCCGAAGATCCGGCGGGCCGCAGCGTCGTACGCCTTCGCGGCCTCCACCTCGTCAGCATGGTATCCCAGGTGGATCGCCTTGCCGTCAACGTAGATCCGCGCCAGCCATTTTTGACTGCGGACGTGGAAGGTAACGCCCTTAAAGCGGGAATGGCAAGCCCGCGTGTTTACCTTTCGCTGATTCCTCATATTCTCCTGATGACTGCATCCCACTCGTCGCGCGCGACGCCAGACAGCGCGAATATGAATCGCATGGAATCATGACGAATCGGCGATCCGTCCTCCTTATCTATCTGCTCGCTCTTGCACTTTTTACATTCGCATCGGGCTGCGAACTGCTCGGTATCGGTGCCGACGATGTGCGCGTCACGACGAACCGGACTTCGTACACCGTCGGCCCTTCCGAGAGGATTCAACTGACGGTGCGAAATAACCTCGACGATACCATCTATTACGTCTGCACCGGCAAGGTCTACCTGCATGAGCTAGACAAGGACCGAGTTATCAACTCCAGGCAGGTGCATGGCTTCGAGGAATGTCTCGCTCGCAGCCCTATCGAACCCGGCGCCTCGCAGTCCTTTGAGATCGCATTCGACTACATAGACGATTTTCGGTTTGACGAAACCGTCCGTTACCGCCTCGTGATCGACCTGTATGAGGATATAGACTTCAAGCGACCGCTGGACGAGACGGATCGACGGTCGAACACCTTCAGGATTACCCGCAGAAGTAGCTGACTGCGTGCCATGCCGAAGATAATCTGGATGTCGCTGCTCCTGTTCGTTGGGGGCGGCATCTACGTACCGGCCACGCTCTCGCCGCCTGACCTGCTCTACCCCGAAGAGAACGGCTTCAACTGGACGGGGGCAGATTTCGCGTGGACCTCCTCTCCCGGCGCCGTGGCGTATCAGTTCCAGATCGTAAGCGACAATATCCTGCGTTCGAGATCATGCTGCTCCAGCACGACGGATTCAGTGCTGGACTCCCCCGAAACCCCAAAGAGCGACGCCCCCACGTGGAACGGCTCAAGGAAGCGGTGCGCCTGCACGCAGCGAATCTAGGCTACGATACCTGGCTGGAGGAGCGGGAATAGATAGCTCGTTATGGTCGCCGCGTCACGGTGACGTGGTACTCACCATCGTCGATGGCGTCTTCGGTCACCCCTCATCACAGCTTTAGCCACGACGGAGTCGGGACCAGGGTGTGCTCGTAGTATGCGCGAACCGCAACCTGGAGATACGTAACCGCGGCAGCCTCATCTAGGATAATGATGTTTGGGGAGACTCCCGGGACGACGAATTCGTATTTGTCGTCTCGATACTGAACGTCTCGGATGACAAGAATCTCCTCAGCCAGACGCATTAGGTCCTTCAGTGGGAGATCATCTAGGCGCTTCATTGAAGTCTATGTATATGCACCTCGTGGGCGCGTTAATTGGCAGAACGACCGACCTGGTCGCCTGCGCTATTCTTCTTATACGCTACGCCGGGGAAAAGTGGATTTAGGGCGGTGAAGTGCCTATGCATTTTCAATGAACCCAAGAGCGGTCGCCTCGGGTCGATTACCCAGGCCCGTCTAAGCCTCCGCTACGCCAGCGCCCCTCAGACGCTCGGGTATTCCCTCGGCGGAATCACGCGTCCCTGGGCACTACGGGGCATGTATGAGGCTGCTGGGGCCAAGCGCTGCTGGGCTTCTACTCACTGCTACGGAGCAGGCTGCTCCGTGCTGTTCTCCTCGATCCAGGCGGCAAGCGCCCGATAATCGATCTCGTCGGTCGTCGCCCGTATTATCATGTCAGCGGACGCAGGAGCGGTGTCGTCGGGATCGAAGTCGATGCCGTTCTTCGCCAGGAAATAGGCTGCGGACACGACCGCCGTGCGCTTGTTGCCGTTCTCGAAGGCGTGGCACTTCGTGATGGCGATGCAGTAGAGCGCCGCAAGCTCGTACAGGGACTCGACCCCTTCGTAGTGATAGTGATTCTGCGGGCGATTCAGTGCCGATAAAAGAACGCCCCGACTACCGAGATAGCCGGGGCGTTCCCCAGGATATACAACCTGTTCCTGAATAGCCTCGACTTCTGCGGCTTCGAGCCAGTCAGGGTGCGCCATCTTAGATTTCAGAGAGGCGCCTTATCAGCTTGGGATGCGTACGCTTGAACGTGTCCGCAAACTCGGCGGCACGCTCCCGCACCTCCTTCTCAGCGTCGGTGCGCTCGCCTTCCGTCACAGGCGCATCAGCGCTGCGGGGCGTCTTGTCAGGGCGTGTATTCTTCTTCAGCATGGGCGAAGCGCTCCAGGGTCACGCGAGGGCGAACCCCGTCTGTCAGCGTGTTTAATGCAGGTGTTAGAATACGGAGAGACATGGGAAAGGTTCGTCCCTCCCTGCACTCACGCCACGTACTTCCCCTCCTCGTTGACGCTGGCGAGGCCGAGCGTGGCGAGCGTTTCGAGGAGGCTCTGCACCGTAGCACGGCGGGCGTGCTTGAAGCGGCTCGCTACGTCCTCCACCGTCGCGGCGGCGGCTTCTGCCGCGAGCGCTCGCTGGACGGCCTGCATGCGGGCCGGGAGGTCGTCGGGGAGCTTCTGCGTCTCCTTCGCGGCGCTGACGGCTTTCGTCGTCGTCTCCACGTCGAGTTCGGCCTGACGCGTGCCCTCGGGGTTCTGGTATTCCGGGCGTAGGTAGCGGACGAGGCCCTGGGCTTCTTCGGCGGCGCGGACGTGGTTGAGGTCTACGAGGCGTTGCAGGATCTCACCGTCCTCCAGATCAGCGGGCCAGCCGTAGGCGTCGGCCACGGCAGCGTCGATCTCGTCGTGCAGTTCCTTCATCACGGTGACGAGGCCCTGCTCGTTGATCTGGCGGTCTTTCTTCGTCAGCTTCGTTCCGGCCCGTAGCTTCTCCAGGACGTTGTAGAGGTCGGTCATCGTCAGCTTTTCGTGCGCGGCGAGGCGGGCCTTGCGGTGCTCGTCCAGGCTCTCTCCTAACGTGCGGATCGTCTCCTGCTGGGCGTCGGTGGCGTCGGGGAAGGGATAGGGGTCAAAACAGCGCGTTTTGTTATAGCGCGGATCATTTCCTGCACCTAAGCGCCCTCCAGCTGCAAGAGCCCATGTTACATGAATACGACTAGATAGAATACCGAGATGGTAGGCATCATCAAATGCGAGGACGACAACAGTGTTATTGACTAGGATTGACGAGTCAAGAAAGACGAAGAAGCTATGTTTCGAGGTTTCTACCGTGGCTACGTAGCGGTCAAGTCCCTCCAATGCACGTCGCATCTCGGGGCGCTCCCAGCCATGAATCCACCAAAGCTCGCGTATCTTTTTTCTTCTAGTCTGATCTCGCTTCGGCTTCACATGCTCGTAAACCCATTGGTATACCTCAGGATACTTCTCTCTGACTTCCTCGACCTCTAAGCCGAAAAGATCAATCACGAGAGATTCTGAACGGTCTGTGATTATCTCAGTCCCGGTTACATAGGGACGTATGTGCTTCTCCAGACCGTCGATACGGCCCAGTCCTAGTTTGCTTGCTCGTTCCTCTGATACCAAAAAGCCTTAACCGTTAAGCTGAACCCCAACATGGGCCAATCCGTCGTTCGCTTGTAGTGCCTCAGTTCCGGCAACGTCCGCGCCGATAGTAAGGTCTGTTAAGATGTTGCCGACTCTCTCCTCCAACTCAACGCTTCTGCTGATCCCGTCTTCCTTGCGCTCCTGCTTTACGGTAATCAGCTTTCCAGGAACAGACCCAGCCACACCTACCGTCATCGAAATACGAACGGCAGCGCCGTCCTTGCTATCCACCCATGGGTGATCGGGAACCGCGAACGCCAGAGATAATGGATCACTAGCGTTCATCGCCTTATCAATCACCTTCCGGTTGAATGCCTGCTTGATACTATTTGTTGAAATAAGGCCGAATCGTTCGCAATCACCCTTCCGTACACGCTCACTTGCCTTGTACCACCAGTACATCACCAGGTCAGCCCCCTTTGTCACTCGGCGGCTATATGCTTTTCGTAGCGCTTTGGTGTAGCCTTCTCCAAGAGCACTAATCATGCGCTTCGAGCCTATAAATGGCGGGTTGCCAATGATGAAGTCCGCCTCGGGCCACTCCGCACGCTTCGGATTCTTGTAATCGTAGACGGGCACGCGGGCCGTCTCGTCCGGCACCATCTCGCCCGTCGCCGGGTGCTCCTTCATCGTCATCCCATCCCACCGCGTCACCGGCTCGCCGTCCTCGTCCGTCCGGGGCACCTTCTCGTCGTA
>JAAAOL010000164.1 GCA_009908885.1 Bacteroidota bacterium
CACGGCAACGACGCCGCCGCGCACCTGCACGATATCCTTGCCTTTCAGGACGCCGTCCAGGCCGCCCTCCGGTTTGCTGACGCCGACGGAGAGACGCTCGTGGTCGTCACCTCTGATCACGAGACGGGTGGGCTGAGCCTCGGCGCGGAAGTCGGCGGCGAGTCGCTCTACACGTGGAAGCCCGAGGTGCTGGATCAGGTGCAGGCGTCCCACGGCGCCATCCTGCGCGAGGTGCAGCGCCGCCTCCGCGAGCCGCACGCCCGCGCCGCCACCGCTGCCGACTCCGCCGCCATCTGCACCGAGGTGGTGGAGGAGCTGGTCGGCATCGCCCCGGACGACGACGAGGCCGCCCGGCTGGCGAAGGCGCTGCACGACGACTGGCAGGCCGGCGACGTGCTGGCCGAGGTTCTCGCAGCGCGGGCCGTCATCGGATGGACGACGAACGGGCACACGGCGGTGGACGTCAACCTGTATGCCGCCGGGCCGGGTCGGGATCGGTTCGTGGGGCACTACGACAACACCTACGTGGGGCAGGCGCTGGCCGAGCTGTGGGATCTGGATCTCGACGCCCTCAGCCAGCAACTGCGGGCTGCCGTCGGGTCGAACTAGGACGGAGCGAGGGACCACCACCAGCGATGCCATCGGCGGAAGGAGGCATGAACGGAGTCGGCGTGGCCTTCCAGGGCGACGCGCCGCTGACACAGGTGCCCTTCGTCGTGGTCGACACCGAGACGACGGGCACGAAAGCCGGCGAGGATCGCCTGATCGAGGTCGCCGCCGTGCGCGTGGTCGAGGGGGAAGTGGTGGACCGCTTCGCGCAACTGATCAACCCGGAGCGCTCCGTCCCGCGCCGCATCACGCAGCTCACGGGCATCTCCACCGGGATGGTCTTCGACCAGCCGCCCGCCGCCGAGGTGCTGCCCGCCTTTCTGGACTTCCTGGGCGACGGCGTCTTCGTGGCGCACAACCTGTCGTTCGACCTGCGCTTTCTGAACGCCGAGCTGGACCTGGCTGACCTCAGGGAGATCGACAACGCGGCGCTCTGCACGCTGCGGCTCGCCCGCCGCCTGCTGCCCAACCTCCGCTCGAAGGGCCTCTCCGGCCTCGCCAAGCACTACGGCATCCAGATCGACGCCCGGCACCGCGCCTTCGGCGACGCGCAGGCCACGGCCAAGGTGCTGCTCCACTTCTTCGACAAGCTGGACGCCGAGCACGGCGTCACGGTGCTGGACGACCTGCTGCACTTCCAGAACCGGTCGTACCGCAGCATCCGCCAGGGGCCGAAGCACGTCGAACGCATCCGCAAGGAGGTGCTGCCGACGCTGCCCGACCGGCCCGGCGTCTACTTCATGAAAGACCGGCGTGGCGCGATCCTCTACATCGGCAAGGCCAAGAGCCTGCGCGACCGGGTGCGCAGTTACTTCAGCGGGCTGGCCTCGCAGCCCAACCGCACGCGCAAACTGGTGAAGACGCTCCGCACGGTCGAGTGGACGGAGACGGGCTCCGAACTGGGGGCGCTGCTCTTGGAGTCGCGGCTCATCAAAGAGCACAAGCCGCGCTTCAACCGGGCGCAGCGGCGCTACCGCAACCGCCCGTTCATCCGGCTCGACACGACGCACGACGCGCCCACCGTTTCGTGGACGGCCTACGTGCAGGACGACGGCGCCGAGTACTTCGGGCCGCTGGGCGGGCGCAAGCAGGCCGAGCTGGTCGTGGACGTCGTCAACCGGTTGTTTCAACTGCGCGAGTGTGACGACGACACGTATCGTCTCGGCCGCAAATGCCTCTACGCGTCCTTCGACCGCTGCGCGGCGCCCTGCGTGGCCGAGGAGGCCGACGGGGCGGGGATGCGGCGGTATGCTACCGAGGTGCAGCGGGTGCGCGACTTTCTGACTGGCCAGGACACGTCGGTGCTCACGACGCTGGAGGCGCGCATGCAGCGGGCCGCCGATGCGATGAAGTACGAGGACGCCGCCGAGTACCGCGACTGGCTGAAGCGCCTGCGGCGGCTCCTGTCCCGGCAGCGGTGCGTCGCCTCGCCCGTGCTGGAGCACCACGCCGTGCTGGTGCAGCCCGCGACGAAGCAGGACGCCGTGCAACTCTACCTCGTCCGCTTCGGGCGGCATGCCGAGACGATCACCCTCCCGATGCCGCCCACGGAGCAGCAACGTAAGCACCTGCGCGCCCGCCTCGCCCATCACTTCGACGCCGCGCACGACCGCCCGGAGCGTTACTTCAAGCAGGAGGTGGACGAGGTGCGCATCCTGGCCCACTGGATGTACGTCCACCGCGACAGCATGGAGTCCGTCCACTGGTCGCCCGGCATGGCCCTGGACGTCCTGCTCGACGCGGTGCTGGAACGCGCCCGCGAGGTCGCCTGACCCGAACCGCTGGATCAACGTGGATTTCGCCGAATCCGGGTCCATACGTGTTGCCTTCCAGTCTGACGGTGTCGATGTTAGGTCTGCGTCTGGTAGCGCTTCCAGCGTGCTGCCGCGCCATCGTCCATCGCCGCCCGGACGGTGCTCTGTCCAGTCCTCCATCGCAAGCGACCGATTCCTATGGCACAGCGAGTCCTCATCCTGGGCGCCGCCGGGCGCGACTTCCACAACTTCAATGTGTTCTTCCGTGACAATTCGGACTACGAAGTCGTCGCCTTCACGGCCACGCAGATTCCGAATATCGACGAGCGTCAGTATCCGCCCGAGCTGGCGGGCGAGCTGTATCCCGACGGCATCCCGATCGAGCCGGAGGACGATCTCGAAGCGCTCATCCGGGAGCACGACATCGACCTGGCCGTCTTCAGCTACAGCGACGTCACCCACGAGGCGGTGATGCACCTCGGCTCCCGGGCGATGGCGGCGGGGGCGAGCTACCTGCTGCTCGGCCCCCGGCAGACGATGCTGGAGGCCAGCGTGCCGGTCGTGTCGATCTGTGCCGCGCGGACGGGATCGGGCAAGAGCCAGACGAGTCGGCGCGTGGCGGCGCTGTTGGCCGACGAGGGGCTCCGCGTGGCCGTCGTGCGTCATCCGATGCCGTACGGCGATCTCGTGCAGCAGGCCGTGCAGCGCTTCGAGACGATGGACGACCTGGACGACGAGCATGTGACCATCGAGGAGCGCGAGGAGTACGAGCCGCACATCGAGGCCGGGCGCATCGTGTACGCGGGGGTCGACTACGAACGCATCCTGCGGCAGGCCGAGCAGGAGGCGGACGTCATCATCTGGGACGGGGGCAACAACGACTTCGGCTTCTACACGCCCGATCTCCTCATCGTCGTCGTCGATCCGCACCGTCCTGACCATCCGTTGCGCTACCATCCCGGCGAGGTCAACGTGCGCATGGCCGACGTGGTGCTCATCAACAAGGTGGACACCGCCTCGCTGGACGACATCGGCGCGGTGCGCGAGACGGTGCGGCAACTCAATCCGGACGCCACGCTCATCGAAGCGGCCAGCCCGATCTTCGTGGACGGCGGCGCGCAGATTCAGGGCCAGCGCGTGCTGGTCGTCGAGGACGGGCCGACGCTCACCCACGGCGAGATGGCCTACGGGGCCGGATGGGTGGCCGCCCAGCGCTACGGCGCCGCCGAAGTCATCGACCCGCGCCCCTACGCCGTCGGGTCGATCCAGGAGACGTTCGACAAATACCCGACGACGGGGGCCGTGCTGCCCGCGATGGGCTACGGCGACGAGCAGACCGACGAGCTGGCCGAGACGATCCGCCAGACGCCCTGCGACCTCGTGATCATCGGGACGCCCATCGACCTGCGGCACCTCATCGACATCGACCAACCCACGGTGCGGGTGCGCTACGAACTCCAGGAGATCGGCGCGCCGACGCTGCGGGACGTGCTTCACCGCGCCCTGCCCGTCGCCCCGGCGACGAACGGCACGGCGTGAAGCGTAACCACCGTTTTTGCTCGGCGATGTACGTGTCGCTGAGAGCGTGATGCGTATTGCGTGATGCGTGACAATGCGCTGCTGGAGCGATGGCTGCCCATCACCCCACGCATCACCGACCACGAATCGCCCAGTAGGCGGCTACAGGCCCCATCCCGATGACGAGATTCCCAGAATACGACACCTACGACGGCCTCGGCCTGGCCGAACTGATTCGCGCCGGGGAGGTGACCGCCGAGGAAGTGTGCGACGCAGCGATCCGGCGCATCGAAGCGGTGAACCCGTCGCTCAACGCCGTCATCACGCCCATGTTTGGCGAAGGACGGAGGGTGGTGCGAGCGGGGGTGGACGGGCCGTTTGCGGGCGTGCCGTTTCTGCTCAAAGATCTGCTGCATGCCTACGCGGGCGTCCGCATGACGCACGGCTCGGCGGCGATGCGCGACTTCGTGCCGGACCACGACAGCACCGTCGTCGAGCGCTTCAAGCGGGCGGGGCTGGTGACGCTCGGAAAGACGAACGTGCCCGAGTTCGGGCTGATGGGCGTGACGGAGCCCGAGGCGTTTGGGCCGACGCGCAACCCCTGGAACCTGAACCACACGCCCGGCGGCTCCAGCGGCGGCTCGGCGGCGGCGGTGGCGGCGCGCATGGTGCCGCTGGCCTCGGCCAACGACGGCGGCGGTTCCATCCGCATCCCGGCGGCCTGCTGCGGCCTCTTCGGGCTCAAGCCGTCGCGGGGACGGGTGCCCACCGGGCCGGACCACGGCGAGGCCTGGGAGGGGGCCGTGTGCGATCACGTCGTCACCCGCTCGGTGCGGGACAGCGCGGCGATGCTGGACGCCATCCACGGTCCGTCGCCCGGCGACCCGTACCACGTCGCACCGCCGGACGGGTCGTACCTCGACGCGATCCAGCAGACGCCAGCGCCGCTGCGCATCGGCTTCAGCTCGCGCCATCCCGTCGGCGGCACGACGCACCCCGAGTGCGTGCAGGCCGTGGAGGACGCGGCGACCCTACTCGGCGACCTCGGCCATCACGTCGAACCGGCCGAGCCGGACGTGGATGGACTGGCGGTGACGCGGGCGTACATCACCCTCTACTTCGGGCAGGTGGCGGCGGACCTGGAGTGGATCACGCAGCACCTGGGCGCCGACGCGGCGCGGCGGGTGGAGGCCGGGACGCGGGCGCTCGGCCTCATCGGCCAGAGCCTGTCGGCGGGCGACTACGTGGCGTCGCGGCGCGCGTGGAACACGTTCGCCCGGGCGATGGGGGCGTATCATCAGCGCTATGACCTGTATCTGACACCGACGCTCGCCGACCCGCCGGCCCGCATCGGCGCGTTGACGCCGGGCGCTGTGGAGAATGTCGGCATGACGATCATCAACACCCTGAACGTCAGCAAGCTGATGATCGCCAGCGGCATCGTGGATCGGCTGGCGACGGACAACTTCGCCAAGCTGCCGTTCACGCAACTCGCCAACCTGACCGGCCAGCCCGCCATGTCCGTACCGCTGCACTGGACCGACGACGGGTTGCCCTGCGGCGTGCAGCTGGTCGCGCCGTTCGGGCAAGAAGCGCGGCTCTTGCGCCTCGCCGCCCAACTGGAGGACGCGCAGCCATGGGCGCACCGCCGCCCGCCGCTGATCGCGTCGATGGCGTCGTGAGTCGGGACTTCCGGGTGGATCGGGGCGGCGTCGCATTTCAACCAGGATTCCGCCCGTGCAAGGAACTCCCCCGCGAGACGGCGGATATATGCCGTGCCGCCGCATCTTCCGGCTCATCGGTTTGTCCGTCCCTGCATGTCGTACCTCGACCGCATCCGTAATTTCTGCATCATCGCGCACATCGACCACGGGAAAAGCACCCTGGCCGATCGGCTGCTCGAACTGACGGGCACGCTCTCGCAGCGCGATATGCAGGAGCAGGTCCTCGACTCGATGGACCTGGAGCGCGAGCGCGGCATCACCATCAAGAGCCACGCCATCCGCATGCACTATGGGGCGGAGGACGGGCAGAAGTACACGCTCAACCTGATCGACACGCCGGGCCACGTCGACTTCTCGTACGAAGTCTCCCGCGCGCTCAAAGCGTGCGAGGGCGCCCTGCTCATCGTCGATGCCGCACAGGGCATCGAGGCGCAGACCATCTCGAACGTCTACCTCGCGATGGAGCACGACCTGGAGATCATTCCCGTGCTCAACAAGGTGGACCTGCCGAGCGCCCGCCCCGACGTCGTCGCCATGTCGATCGAGCATCTGCTGGGCGAGCCCGCCGAGGATATCCTCACCATCAGCGCCAAGACGGGAGAGGGCGTCCACGAGCTGCTCGAAATGATCGTCCGCCGCATCCCGCCGCCCACCGGCGACCCCGACGCGCCGCTCAAGGCCCTCATCTTCGACTCCGTCTTTAACCAGTATCGCGGCAGCATCGTCTACGCCCGCGTCTTCGAGGGGACGCTCCACCAGGGCGAGCCCATGCGCTTTATGGCGAACAAGAAAGAGTACGACGCCGAGGAGATCGGCATTCTGAAGCTGGGGATGGAGCCTGTCGATCGGCTGCGTGCTGGCGACGTGGGCTACATCATCGGCTCGGTCAAGGACGTGCGCGACACCCGCGTGGGCGACACCATCACCAATGCCGACAACCCGGCGGACACGCCCATCGGCGGCTTCCGGAAGGTCAAGCCGATGGTGTTTTCCGGCATCTACCCGACCAACTCGGACGACTTCGAGGACCTGCGCGCCTCGCTCGACAAGCTGCAGCTCAACGACGCGTCGCTGACCTACGAGCCGGAGACGTCCGCCGCGCTCGGCTTCGGCTTCCGGTGCGGCTTTCTGGGCCTGCTCCACATGGAGATCATTCAGGAGCGCCTGGACCGCGAGTTCGACCTCGACATCATCACCACGGTGCCGAACGTGAACTACCAGGTCGTCCTCGCCACCGACGGCGACGACATCGTGACGGTGGACAATCCCAACGAGATGCCGGAGCTGAACGAGCGCGAAGGGATCCGCGAGCCGTTCGTCAAGGCGGAGATCATCACGCCCGCCGACTACATCGGCAACCTGATGCAGCTCTGCCAGGACCGGCGCGGCGTCTACGTCAACCAGCATTACCTGGACTCCGACCGCGTCAGCCTCCAGTATGAGCTGCCGCTGGCCGAGATCGTGTTCGACTTTTACGACAAGCTCAAGAGTGTCAGCCGCGGGTACGCGTCGTTCGACTACGAATTCCTGGAGTATCGCGAGTGTGACCTCGTCAAGCTCGAAATCCTGATCAACGGCGACCCCGTCGACGCGCTCTCCACCATCGTCCACCGCGACAAGGCGTACGACGTGGGCCGCAAGCTCTCGCGCAAGCTGAAAGACCTGATCCCGCGTCAGCTCTTCGAGGTGCCCATTCAGGCCTCCATCGGCAGCCGCATCATTGCCCGCGAGACGGTGCGTGCGATGCGGAAGAACGTGACGGCCAAGTGCTACGGCGGCGACATCAGCCGGAAGCGCAAGCTGCTGGAGCGGCAGAAAGAAGGGAAGAAGCGCATGAAGCAGGTGGGCAGCGTGGAGGTGCCGCAGGAGGCGTTCCTCGCCGTGCTCTCGATGGACGAATAGCCAACCCCTC
>JAAAOL010000173.1 GCA_009908885.1 Bacteroidota bacterium
ATGGCGCCGTGCTGGAGGAGGCGGGCGTCGACGTGGCGTACCACACGGACGACTTCATTACCGACTCGCGCCTGTTTCTGCGGTCGGCGGCGCTGGGTGTGCGTGCGGGCATGTCTCGCGCGGCGGCGCTGGAGGCCCTGACGCTGGCCGGGGCGCGCATGCTGGACCTGGCCGATCAGGTCGGCTCGCTGACGCCGGGCAAAGACGCCGATCTCGTCATCCTCTCCGGCGATCCGCTGAGCGTCTATACCAACGTCGAGCAGACCTGGGTGGACGGTCAGAAGGTGTTCGACCGGGATGACCCGAATGACCGGGCCTATGCGACGGGCGGCTACGGCGTCTACGACGACGGCGCGACCTATCACCACCACGCTCCCGCGTCGGACGAAGCGCGTCGGTAGGTGTCCATTCCCACCGCTGATATTTGTTGAACAGTGACTGTGAATCCCTTGACATCTCGATTTTCACGACTGCTTGCGACCCTCATCGCGTTTTTCGTGGTGCTGGGCGCACCGCCCGCACAGGCTCAACTGGCCATCCGGGCCGATACGGTGCACACGATGGACGGGGAGCCGGTGGTCGACGGGGTCGTGCTGGTTCGCGATGGCGCCATCGAGCAGGTGGGTCCTGCGTCGGACGTGACGATTCCGGACGACTACCGCACGCTGACGGCTGCCGTCGTGACGCCCGGCCTGATCGATACCCGCTCGGTCGTCGGGCTGGCGGGCATCCTCAACTCGCGCCATGATCAGGACCAGCTCGAAACGTCGGATCCCGTGCAGCCGGAGTTGCGAGCCCTGGACGCCTACAACGCGCGCGAAGACCTGGTCGGCTGGTTGCGCATCCTGGGCGTTACGACGGTCCACACCGGGCACGGGCCGGGCGCTCCCATCAGCGGCCAGACGATGGTGGTCAAGACGGCGGGCGAGACGGTCGCCGAGGCCCTCGTCGACTCGACAGCGATGATGGCGATGACGCTGGGCCGGTCCGTCGAGCGCAACTTCGACAGCCCCGGCACGCGGGCGAAGAACGTGTCCGTGCTGCGGGAGGCGCTGGTCGAGGCCGTCGCCTACCGCGACCGTCAGCAGGCCGCCGCCGAGGATGACGAGACGGAGCCCCCGGACCGCAATCTCAAGCTGGAGGCGCTGGGACACGTGCTGGACGGTGAGGTGCCCGCGCTCGTCCACGCCCACACCGTGCCCGACATCATGGCGGCCTTACGACTCGCTGAGGAGTTCGACTTTCCGCTCGTGCTGGACGGTGCGGCGGAGGCGTATCTCGTCCTGGACGAAATCGCCGCGGCGGGCGTCCCGGTGTTGATCCATCCGCCCATGATCCGCACGTCTGGGGACGCTGAAAACGCCGCCTTCGACACCGCAGCGCGGCTCCACGAGGCGGGCATTCCCTTCGCCTTCCAGAGTGGCTATGAGAGCTACGTGCCCAAGACGCGCGTCGTCCTGTTCGAGGCGGCCATCGCCATCGCCAACGGACTGCCCCGCGACGCGGCCCTGGCGGCGCTGACGACCGGCGCCGCCGAGGTGCTAGGTCTCGGTGACCGCATCGGCTCGCTCGCTCCGGGCAACGATGCTGATCTCGTCCTGTACGACGGCGATCCGTTCGAGTACACGACCCACGTCTGCGGCGTCGTGATCGACGGGGTGCTCGTGAGCGAGCAGTGCAAGTAAGCCGCTCCGGGATGAACACCGACGCCCGTCTCGGGTAGACGGACGGAGACCTTCCAGTCAGCCCCTACAGATCATGTTCGACGCGCTGGTTCTCGACTCGCAAGATGACGCTGTCACGGCCGCCGTGCAGTCACTGGAGGACACCCAGTTGCCGGACGAAGAGGTGCTGGTCGATGTCTTGTATTCGAGCCTGAACTACAAAGATGGGCTGGCCGTGACGGGCGAGGGCAAGATCGTCCGGGGCGACTATCCATTTGTGCCCGGCATCGACCTGGTGGGACGCGTCGTGGATGGGGGCCTCTCGGACGTGGAGGAAGGAGCCGTCGTGATCCAGACGGGCGGGGGGCTCGGCGAGTCCACCTGGGGCGGCTACAGCCAGCGGCAGCGCGTCGCGCCGACGTGGCTCGTGCCGCTCCCCGACGACCTCACGCCGCTGGAGAGCATGGTCGTGGGCACGGCCGGCTTCACGGCGATGCTGTCGGTGATGGCGCTGGAGCATGAAGGCCTGCAGCCCGGCGACGGCGAGGTCGTCGTCACGGGGGCCTCGGGGGGCGTGGGGAGCGTGGCCGTGGCGCTGCTCGCCCGGCGCGGGTATGACGTGGTGGCATCGAGCGGGAGCGAGGACGCGTATGACTACCTGCACGAATTGGGCGCCCTCCGCATCGTCGGGCGCGACGCCTTTGCGGGCGGTCCGTCACGACCGCTCGAATCGGCGCAATGGGCGGGGGCCGTCGATACCGTCGGCGGCGACACGCTTGCTGCGCTCATCCCACAGATGGATCGCCACGCCAGCATCGCCGCCTGTGGCAACGCGGGCGGCGCAGCGCTTTCCACCACCGTCTTCCCCTTCATCCTCCGTGGCGTCAACCTCCTCGGCATCGACTCGAACACGGCTACCCTCAAGCACCGCCGCGAGGCCTGGTCGCAGATCGCCCAACTACCCAACGACGTCCTTTCGCAGATCCACGCGGCGACGATCGCGCTCGGCGAGGTGCCTGCCTGGAGCCGTAAGATTCTGCAGGGCGACGTTCGCGGGCGGGTCGTGGTGGACGTGAACGCGTGAGGCAACCCAGCGGCATGTTGGTGGGATCTGGCGCCCGCGTTCGCACGTGGCGATCCGTGGTCCGTGATCGGTGACCGGGGGACGTGTCCGGAGCACCGTCCCGGCTCTCCGCTGGCACGTCGGGACCCGTTCGGCCCGGGGCTGGCCCTCGCGCAATACGCATCGCGCCCCACGTTCTCAGCGGTCCGCACACTGCCTAGCGAAAACGGTATCATTCCATGGGCGCAGACGGTATGACGCTCTCTTTCTGGCAACGACAGGCGCAGGCGCCCGAGGTCACCGTCGACATAGCGATCGTCGGAGGAGGGCTGATCGGATGCAGCACGGCGTACTGGCTGCGTCAACTGCGTCCCGAGGCGCGCGTCGCCATCGTGGAGGCGCAGCACCTGGCCGCCGGGGCGAGTGGGCGGAACGCGGGCTTTCTCCTTCAGGGCACCGGCCCGGACTACATGGGCGCCGTCGAGCGCTACGGCGCCCAGCGGGCTCGGGCGCTATGGCACTTTACGCGGGAGAACCGCGCGCTCCTCGCTACCGAGCTGACGCCCTCGGCCTTCCAGCTGGAGACCAGCGGGAGCCTGACCGTCGCCGGGTCGGCCGACGAGGACGAGCGACTCCAGGAGGCCGTGTCCCGGATGCGGCAGGACGGCGCGCCGGTCGCCTACATTCCGCCCGACGCCACCAACCAGCGGCTGATGGCGCAGCACTTCCACGGGGCGCTCTACGTACCCTCCGGCGCCATGCTCGACCCCGTGGCGCTCGTCCGGCACATCGCAGCGGCTAGCGAGGCGCGCGTGCTGGCGCACCATCAGGTCGTAGCGGTGCAGGCCCGGGGCGACGCCGTCGACCTGGTCACGCCGCGGCGCCGCGTCCGGGCGGGCCAGGTGCTGCTTGCTCTCAACGCATATCTGCCTCTACTCGTCCCGGCGTTGCGGCAATACGTGCGCCCCGTCCGCGCGCAGATGCTGGCGACGGTCCCGCAGCCGTCGCGGTGGCTGCACGTCCCGGCCTACACCCACGACGGCTATTACTACATCCGCCAGCGGGCGGACGGCACCGTCCTACTGGGCGGGGCGCGGCACCTCCATCGGGCCGAAGAAGTCGGCTATGCCGACGAGACGACCGAGGCGTTGCAGCGGGACCTGGAGGCGTACCTGCACCGGCATTTCCCGCAGCTAAGAGACCCTACCGTGCGCCACCGGTGGAGTGGCACCATGGGCTTCTCGCCGGACGGGCTCCCGTCCTATGGGGCGGTCCCCGGGTTGCCCGGGAGCTTCTGGGCGGCGGGGTTCACCGGGTACGGGCTGGCCTACGGCTTCCACTTCGGGCGGGTGCTGGCCCAGGTCGCCCTCGGACACAGCCTTCCCGAGGGCGCCGACCTGTTCGCCGCCGACCGCTTCGAGGAGGCGCAGGCGAAGGCATCGCCCTTTTCCGAGGTGTCCTCGTCGTAGGTCCATCCGGGCAGGGCGTCCGTCAGCCAGAGCGGCGGGCCCAGCGGGTGCGCGCCAGGGCGACGGGGGTCTCGTCGTCGCCTCGGGTCAGCTGGTGCGTGTAGGTCAGCGCCTCGCCATGCTTCCCATCGTCGTGTCGCCGGGAGCCGCTGCGGACGAACGTGCCGTAGCGCGTCTCGGCACGATACTGGATCTGCAACGCCGTCATCTGATAGTCGTGCAGCACCTCGTCCGGCACGGATTCGGCGATCCACTCCACGTAGCGGGCGTTGTTGACGTGGGCGTTCAGGTCGAGGTCGCTATAGCGGACGCGGAAGCGCCGTTCGTGGTCGAAGTGGGAGGGCGGCTCCAGCGGCTCGGGGGGCGTCGGCAGCGGGTCGGGGCGGTCCGGGAGGTCCAGCGCGCGGATGAAGTCCGGGAGCCGGGCCGGGCGTTTGCGCTCCACCTGCATCAGCAACCAGGCGCTAGAGGCTCGCGCCAGAACGGCGTCGTCCGCGCCCTGCACGATGAACTCACGCGTGGCAAACAATCGATCCTCGCCGGAGGGCCACGTCACTACCTGCGCCGCCTCGCGCCAGCGCGGGTATGCCGCGACGTGGACCCGCAGCCGCGACAGCACCCAGGCCAGGCCCAGCGGCTCCAGCCGCTCGACGGAGACGCCCAGGGCCTCGGCGTGATTGCCAGCGGCCTCCTGCAGGTAGTCGCACAACGATTGGATGGTCAGCGCGCCATGGGGGTCGGTTTCATAGGCGCGAACGCGAAACGGTTCTGTCCAGAGCGTGGGTGGGGAGGGCATGAGCGGTGGATTGGGTGCAGAATGGGAGAACCAGGTGCCGTCGCATGGCGATCATGGGACCGGAAGGGGCGGCGAACGGATCCAGGAGAGTGCGCGCAACGATGCTGCCACGTCGGCCCAGGGGCGAATCACCGATAAACGTCGGGCGGTACCGTAGCCGTAGGTATCTCGTGCCCTCGTTCGCCGCCAGACTGCGCTCATTAACGTAATCATGCCGATGCGAAGTCTTTGCCTCCTGTGGTTGTTGGGCCTCGCTCTACCGCTTTTCACCCTCGCACAAACCCCATCGTCGGGCCCGCCCATGTTCGATCTATCCGAGCACCAGTGGTCGCACCGTCCGCTGCTCATCGTCGCCCCGTCGCCTGAGGCGTCAGCCTATCAGGACCAGCAGCGACGACTGGCGCCCGAAGCAGTGCGTGCCGGACTCGCGGATCGGGACATGCTCGTGCTGCATCTCTTCACTGAGGGCGAGAGCAAGCTCGTACGTCCATCGACCGGCGACGCCACCGCCGTCCAGGCCCTCACGGCTGACGACGCCGCGGCGCTGCGGGAGCGGTTCGGCGTGCCCCGGGACGCCTTCGCGGTCATCCTCGTCGGCAAAGACGGCACCGAAAAGCGGCGCGACGAAGCGCCGGTAGCGCCGGCCACGCTGTTCCAGACCATCGACGCGATGCCGATGCGCCAACGCGAGATGCGGGAGGACGGGTAGCGCGGCGAACGCCCACCCAGTATTTTCTCGCCCGGACGAAGCCACTGAACGGTCGATCTGGAGAGCATCAGGGGGTGATTTGGGAAAATACATAACCATAGGTATTCGCCCTTGAAATCCCATATCTGGTCCCACTTTCGGAAAAACGGGGCTATTGCTGTTCATTCTTGATACAGCAGCGCGTTCTGGTCAGCCTTTGTCCGGTTAGGCACAGCCCTTGCCGTAGAGGGACGGTGTAAGTATCCACTTGCCGTCCCACCCTGCCTCGGAGGAGACATCGTGTCCCAGGTCCAGACCTACCAAGCCCGATCGCTCGAAGCGCTCCACACCCCGCCCGCGGCAGCTCCTCCCATGCTTTCCGCCGAGTCCCGGCGAGCCCTCAAAGCGCTGGCTGCTCCGTCCGACACCTTCGATGCGGTCAATCTGCGCGACCGGGTCGTGATCATGCTGCTGTTCAATCAGGTCGTGCGCGAGCATCAGGTCCGGCGCGCCTGGAAGCGCTGGAAGGAGTCCGGGCGGAAAAAAGCCCTGTGGCGCTGCCTCGCCGAGGATCCCGAACTCGACGAAGACCGGATTTACGCAGAGTCGGCCTGGATCTACGGATTCGAGCAGGTCGATATCAACCGTTCCGAGGTCATCCCGCTGCTGCGCACCCACAGCGAACTGTTCGACGACGACACGTGGGATAAGATGGTCGACCTCCGCCTGCTGCCGCTGGGGTGGGAGCGCCATCCGCGGACGAGCAAACGTCAACTGATCCTGGCCACGCACGATCCCACGCGGCCCCGCGTGAAGACACTGCTGCAAGGCCTCGACGTGGGCGCGCTGTCGATGCGCTATGCGCCCAAGAGCGTCATCGACGAGGTGCTGCACGAGGCGTTTCCGCGCAAGAACGAGTATTTGGAGCGTCTCAGTGACGACATGGCGGTCGACCTGGGGATGAGCTACCAGGCCGAGGAGGGCGACGAGCTCGTCGACGAGGACGCCCTGGAGGCCGAGATCAGCCGCTCGAAGCTGATCAACCTCTTCGAGGCGACCCTGATCGAGGCGGTGCGCCGGGGGGTCTCCGACGTGCACATCTGGCCCAATGCTGACAAGAAGGTCGAGATCCACTTCCGCATCGACGGGCGCCTGCAGCGCTGGCACGTCGAGGACAAGGTGCACCCGGAGGCGCTCTTGTCGGTGATCAAAGACAACGCGATGAAGGTGGACCGCTTCGAGCGCGACGCGGCGCAGGACGGCTTTATCCAGCGCTGGATCGACGACGCCTTGATCCGGTTTCGGGTCTCGGTGATGCCGATCGCCAACGCCTCGAGCGACGTGCGCTCGGAGAGCATCGTGATCCGGGTCTTGGACGACCGCAAGGTGATCAAGGACCTCTCCAAGCTGGGGCTCAACGAGCTGGCCTTGAAGCGGTTCGAGAAGGCGATCCGCCAGCCGCACGGGATGGTGATTCTGACGGGCCCGACGGGGTCGGGCAAGACGACGACGCTGTACGCGGCGCTGCACGAGGTGATCTCGCCGGAGGTCAACATTTTGACGGTAGAGGATCCGGTCGAGTACATGATCAACGGGGTGCGTCAGATCAAGCTGAACAAGAAGCTGGAGCTGGAGGGGGCCTTGCGTTCGATACTGCGGCATGACCCGGACGTGGTGATGGTCGGAGAGATGCGGGACCGTCCGACGGCGGAGCTGGCGATCAAGCTGGCCAACACGGGGCACCTGACGTTTTCGACGTTGCACACGAACGACGCGGCGAGTGCGATCAGTCGATT
>JAAAOL010000207.1 GCA_009908885.1 Bacteroidota bacterium
CATGCCGTAGTCGCCCTCGTCGAACGCCGTCAGCCCCTGCTCGAACGTCGTGCGGGCTTCCTCGCTGCGCACGGGCGGCTCGGTGACCTGGGCATGCGCCGCTGTCGTCACCAGCAAGAGCAACAGGAAGATGACCAGCAGCAGTCCCCGTCCAGCACGTGTCCCTAGCACGGCACGGCCCCTCCCCTGGTGTCCGGTGCTCCTTTCAACGTGATACGACGTCAACATGCGCATGATGGCTCCATGGTGCAGAACGTGGCCTCACTCCCACTCGATCGTGGCGGGCGGCTTCGAGGAGATGTCGTAGACACAACGGTTGATGCCCCGAATTTCGTTTACGATGCGCCCCGAGACGTGCGCCAGGAAGTCATGCGGCAGGCGGGCCCAGTCGGCGGTCATGCCGTCGACGGAGGTGACGGCGCGCAGGGCGCAGACGTTCTCGTACGTCCGCTCGTCCCCCATCACGCCGACGCTCTGCACCGGCAGCAGCACGGCGAAGGCCTGCCACACCTGGTCGTACAGGTTGTACCGCTGCAGCTCGTTGATGAAGATGGCGTCCGCCTCGCGGAGGACGGCCAGGTCGTCGCGCCGCACGGGTCCTAGCACGCGCACGGCCAGGCCCGGCCCGGGAAACGGGTGTCGCCCGATGATGGACGGCGGGACGCCCAGCAGGCGCCCGATCTCGCGCACCTCGTCTTTGAACAGCTCGCGGAACGGCTCGATCAGGTCGAAGCCCAGCTCCTCGGGCAGGCCGCCCACGTTGTGGTGCGTCTTGATGGTGGCCGACGGGCCCTTGAACGAGACGCTCTCGATGACGTCCGGGTAGAGGGTGCCCTGCGCCAGAAACGTGGGCGTGGTGCCCAGCCGCTCGGTGACCGCCGCCGTGGCGTCCTCGAACACCTCGATGAACGTGTTGCCGATGATGACGCGCTTCTGCTCCGGGTCGATGACGCCCTCCAGCCGGTCCAGAAACAGATCCGCCGCGTCGACGGCATCGAGGTGGACGTGGAAGTGGTCGCGGAAGGTGGTCTGCACCTGTTCCCACTCGCCCTTGCGCAGCAGGCCGTTGTTGACGAAGATGCAGGTGAGCTGATCCCCCAGCGCCTCGTGCAGCAGCACGGCGGCTACGGACGAGTCGACGCCACCGGAGAGGCCCAGGATGACGTGTTCGTCGCCCACCTGGTCGCGGATTTCGCGCTTTTTCTCCTCGACGAATGAGGCCGGGGTCCAGTCGCCCGCGCAGCCGCAGATGCGGTACGCGAAGTTTTCCAGGATCTGGGCGCCGTGGTCCGTGTGGACCACCTCCGGATGGAACTGCACGCCGAAGTGGGGCCGCTCGCTGGAGCGCACGGCGGCGATGGGCGCGTTGTCCGTGTGGGCGATGGTCTCGTAGTCCGCCGGCAGACGCGTCAGGTGGTCGCCGTGGCTCATCCAGACGACCGTGTCGTCCGGGATGCTGGCCAGCAGATCGGCGTCGTCATCGACCCGCAGGTGCGCCCGCCCGAACTCGCGCCGTGCGGCCCGCTCCACGCCGCCGCCGAGCGTGTGCGCCATCGCCTGGAGGCCGTAGCAGATGCCGAGCACTGGCATGGGCGTGCCGTCGGTCCGCGTCAGCGCCAGCAGCGCCGGGTCCAGCTGGGGCGCGCCGTCGTCGTAGACCGAGCAGGGCCCCCCGGACAGGATCAGCCCCTTCGGCTCCAGCGCGACGATCTCGTCCAGCGCCGCCGTACACGGATGAATCTCGGAAAACACTCCGGCCTCCCGGATGCGCCGGGCGATGAGCTGGGTGTACTGCGACCCGAAATCGAGAATGATGATGCGCTCGTGCATGGGAGCGAGGCGTGTGTGGTGGGAGACGCGTCCCGGGCGCGGCCCTCGCCGGGAACGACAACCGCGGGAGGCCGACGGCTATGTAGATCCATGAAAGCTGATTAGCACGTCAGTGCTGCTCGCCGCAACGCCAGGGGCAGCGTCTCTCCCTTCCCGAAGGGAGAACAAGAGGGATGTGCACTGCTGAGGCGGCCTGTGAACAGACATCCTCTCTGTCTCTTACTGCATCGAGTTCAGCACAGGCTCTTCGCGGAAGGAGAGGACCCAGGCGAGACCGTGAGGAGTGGGACGCTAATGTTCTTGGTTGATTCCACTCAGGAATGTTCTTGGTTGATTCCACTCAGGCGACCATCTCGGCGTAGGCCTCGGCATCCATCAGGTCGTCCAGTTCGTCCGGGTCGTCCAGTTCGATGCGAACCATCCAGCCCTCGCCGTAGGGATCGTCGTTGACCTGCTCCGGGCTGGCCTCCAGCGCCTCGTTGTGCGCTACGATGGTGCCGCCGACCGGCATATACAGCTCCGAGACCGTCTTGACAGCCTCCACGGTGCCGAAGACGTCGTCCTGGGCCATCTCGCTGTCGACCGGTTCGAGTTCGACGAAGACGATGTCCCCCAGTTCGCGCTGGGCAAAGTCGGTGATGCCCACGAGGGCCGTCGAGCCGTCCTCCTCGACGCGGAGCCACTCGTGATCGTCGGTATAGTACAGGTCGTCGGGAAAATCCATGGCGTGCGTGATGTGGGTGGGTCGTGGGTGTGATACGGAGACTGACAGCCCGAAACTACAGGAAACGTAGGACACCGGAAACCGTCCCGGCCAGACGTTACGCCTCCGTCGGTTGCTCCAGGGTGAAGGTGTCGAGAAACCGCGTGTCGAACTCGCCCGCGCGGAAGTCGGGATGCCGCAGCAATTGCTGGTGGAACGGGATGGTCGTCTTGATGCCCTCGATGACGAACTCGTCCAGGGCCCGCTGCATCTTGTTGATGGCCAGTTCACGGGAACGGGCGCGGACGATCAGCTTGGCGATCATCGAGTCGTAGTGCGGCGGAATGAGATAGCCTGCGTAGGCGTGCGTGTCGACGCGGACGCCGTGGCCGCCGGGCACGTGGAAGGCCTCGATGCGTCCGGGCGAGGGACTGAAGTTGCGGAACGGGTCCTCAGCGTTGATGCGGCACTCGATGGCGTGGCCGTCCAGGATGACGTCGCGCTTGCGGATGGTCTCGCCCATGGCCACGCGGATCTGGTACTCCATCAGGTCGCAGTCGGCCACCTCCTCCGTCACGGGATGCTCCACCTGGATGCGGGTGTTCATCTCCATGAAGTAGAAGTTGCGGTGGGCGTCCACCAGGAACTCGACCGTGCCCGCCCCGGCATAGTTGACCGACTCCGCCCCCCGGATCGCCGCCTCGCCCATGCGCTCGCGCAGATCGGGCGTCATGATGGGCGACGGCGCTTCTTCGAGCAGCTTCTGGTGCCGGCGCTGGATCGAACACTCGCGCTCGCCGAAGTGAATCACCGTGCCCTGACCGTCCCCGAGCACCTGAATCTCGATGTGGCGCGGCTCGACGACGAACTTCTCGATGTAGACCGCCGGGTTGCCGAAGGCGGCGTCGGCTTCGGTGCGCGCGGCCGTGAAGTGTTTGAGGAACAGGTCCGGGTCGTGCACCAGCCGCATGCCCTTGCCCCCTCCGCCCGCGCTCGCCTTGATGACGACGGGAAAGCCCATCTCGTCGGCCAGCCGTTTGGCTTCGTCGGGGTCCTCCACCGTTCCGTCCGAGCCCGGTACCACGGGCACCCCCACCTCTTCCATCGTGCGCTTCGCCTGGCTCTTGTCGCCCATCAGCGCGATCGTCTCGGGGGTGGGCCCGATGAACGTAATGTCGTGATCGGTGCAGATGGCGCTGAAGTCGGCGTTTTCGGCCAGGAAGCCGTACCCGGGATGGATGGCGTCGGCTCCCGTGACTTCGGCGGCGGCGATGATGCGGTCGATGCGGAGGTAGCTGTCCTTCGAGGGCGGTGGGCCGATGCAGACGGCTTCGTCGGCGAAGCGGACGTGGAGGGCCTCCCGATCCGCCGTCGAGTACACGGCGACCGTCTTGAGGCCCATCTCGTGACAGGTGCGGATGATGCGGAGGGCAATCTCTCCGCGGTTGGCAATGAGAACCTTCTTCATAGTGGGTGGTGGCGGCCAGAGGTCGATGCGTGAGGACGGGCACCGCCCCGATCGCCAGATGGGGGCGTCTACTGGAAGCGTGGGACGAGCGGGGACGTGCCGGAACGGGCCGCCGGGACGGGCCGCTACGTCTCGATCACGAACAGCGGCTGGTCGTATTCGACCGGCTCCGCGTTCTCGACGAGGACTTTCTTGATGGTGCCACTCACTTCACATTCGATCTCGTTCATCAGCTTCATCGCTTCGATGATGCACAGCACGTCGCCCGGATGGACCGTGTCGCCGGCCTTCACGAACGGATCGGCGTCAGGAGCGGGCGCCTCGTAGAACGTACCGACGATGGGGGCACGCACGAGCGTACCCGTCTCTTCGTCGGCAGGAGCGTCCCCGGTCGATGCGGCGTTGGCGCTGGAGGCCGCCGCGGCGGCGGACTCGCCCTGCGCGTTGGTGGGCACGGGCGCTTCGGGCGGCGGGGCCTGGGTGTGGTGCGTCGGCCCCGGGCCGTGGCCAGGTGCGGGCGCCCCATAGGGCGCATAGCTCATGCCGTAGGGCGCCATCATGGGCGGCGGTTGCATCACGATGCCGGTCGCCGTCTTGCGAGCGGTGATCTTGAAGTCGTCCTCTTCGATCTCCACCTCGGCCACGCCGCTCTCAGCGACGATGCGAAGCAGCTCTCTGATCTTGTCGAGATCCATGGGCGGGGGTCCAGGCTATAGCGTAGATGATGAGATCGCGGGCCATGTGCAGGCGAGCCGCCCCGCCGAGGCAGGACGACCGGCGCGAATCGCAGAGCGGACTAATTCGAGGAGACGCGGGTGACGTACTCGCCCGACTCCGTGTTGACGCGGATGACGTCGCCTTCTTCGATGAACAGCGGCACTTGTACCGTCGCGCCGCTCTCCAGCGTGGCGGGCTTGGTGGCGCCCGTCGCGGTGTCGCCGCGCAGGCCGGGGTCGGTCTGCGCGACCTCCAGGTCGACGCTGGAGGGTACCTTGGTATTCAGCGGCTCTTCCTTACCGGCCCAGAAGAGAATGTCGACGATGCCGCCTTCCTTGATGTACTCCTTGTTGTCCACCTGCTCCGGCGGCAGCGAGAATTGCTCGTAGGTCTCCGTATTCATGAAGTGCAGCCCCAGCTCGTCTTCGTACAGAAACTGATGGGGCCGCCGCTCGACCCGGATCTCGTCGACCTTCTCCCCGGCGCGGAACGTGTTGTCCACGACCCGGCCGTCCCGTACGTTCTTGAGCTTGGTCCGAACGAAGGCCCCGCCCTTTCCGGGCTTGACGTGCAGAAAGTCGACGATCTGCCACACGTCGTCCTGCCAGATCAGGGTGAAGCCGTTCCGAAAATCGCTGGTGTCAGCCATAGAAGAAATCAGACTACGTGCAAAGGATCAGCAATATAGCGTGGGGGATGCTTGGGTGTCAATGGCACCGCCTGCTCCACAGAGCATGGTACAACGCACGCTCCAGGTACGCTATCCGTGCATCATCGTTTATTCATGGGGTTCGCCGGACGCCGTCATCACTACTTCCGGAAATTATTTCGTTCTCTATCCCTGGCAGCACCATGCACTGAGAGCCCCGCGCCCCCCGCCTCAGATTTGGTACGAAACCTGCTGTACCCTCTGTTGTCTGCAACCGACCCTTAGCTGTATGCAAGCCCTCATGGACCTAGATCAGGACTCCCTCGACGAGGCGACGATTGCGGCGTACCTGGCCGGCACGTTGTCGCCCGACGAGCGTGAGGCCGTCGAGCGTAAACTGACGCGGGACGCGGACGCGCGCGAACTGCTGTGCATGGCCCAGGAGGCGATGGATGCAGCGATGGACGTCCCCGATGGCGCGGAGCCCGAGACCGCCGTTCCCGCCAACCATCCAGACAACGGAGACCGACCGGCCACCCGCCGTCCGAACCGTCTGGCCCGCTTCGGGTGGTATGCGGGCATCGCCGTGGTCGTCTTTGCCCTCGGGCTCTCGTTGCGGCTGGTCCTCGGTCCGCCGAACGACGTGCTTCGCAGCAACACGCCCCCGGCCAGCTTCACCGTAGAGGTCAACACGCCGGACCTGCACTTCCACTGGCCCAAGGTGGCGGACGTCTACACCTACAAGGTATCCATCTGGGACCCGGCCGCCGCCCAGGTCGTGGCAGAGCACCAGACCGCCGATACGCAGATCCCGCCTGCAGATCCATTCATGCAGACGCTGCGGGACCGCCTGCACCGCGGCAAGGAATACTCGGTCCGAGTGGACGCCATCAACGCGGAGAACCGGGTCATCCAGCGGTCCTCGCTCGCGCACTTCGAGCTCGCCCCGTAGCGGGCAGCCGGCGTCGACGTCCAGCATAGCGTCCCAGAATCAATATCATCGCTGGACTCGATTTGACGCACCTGTTCGCTTAATTAAGGAGCTACCTCAACACCTCCACGGCGACGGTCCCTCCCTTCCGCATCGCTCCACCCGCGAACGGTAGATTCTACCACCGAGCCGCCCCCGCATCCTCCCACCGACGGGGGTTAGTGGTGTGTCAGACGTGATTCTGTGGACTGAAATGTGCGATCTCAACACACCTCCTACCAGCACAGTTCATCCTGAGCCCGTCGAAGGATCTCCCTCGGCCGGGGCTGCCATGGCTGGGAGATCCCGACACGAGCGCTGCGCAGCGAGCGACTGATGGAGCGCAGCGGAATAATCACGTGCGGGATGACAGACGCGGTGTGGTGAGATCGCCTGACCACCCAACGTTGACCATTGACACCGTACTTAGCGGTATGCCTTTTCGCGCTGCAGCGCGCTCATCAGGTCCGTCACGCCGACCGGCCCATGCCGGTACAGCAGGGGCTCGCCGTACGTCGCCCCGACGCGGTAGCCGTAGGTCCGCGCCCGCGCCTCGATCCACTCGAAAAACGCCGGGTTGGAGACGAACGTCTCCGGCTCATCCTCGTCCGGTTCGTAGTCGGGATTGAAGAACTGCGACTTAAACGCCTGGAGCGCTGCGACGCGCTGCTCCCAGACGTCCGTCACGTCGACCACGAAGGTGGGCTCGAACGGCACGGCCTGCATGTAATGGAGTACGTGATGGGGTCGCCACGGCTCCTGGGGCGTGCCGTCGTCCTCGGTCGTCTCCACCTTACGCAGACCGCTGAAATACAGCGCATCGGTGGCGAGTTGGGCCGCCGCACAGTGGTCTGGATGGCGGCACTCGGGCGCGTTGATGAGGACCAGGTGCGGGCGGTAACGGCGGACCCTCCGGATGACCTCGCGCTGATGGGCCTTTGTATTGGCGATGTCGCCGTCCGGCAGGCCCAGGTTCTCCCGCGCGGCCAGCCCGATGATCTCGGCCGCTGCCTGCGCTTCCTGCAATCGCCCCTCCGGCGTGCCGCGCGAGCCCAGTTCGCCCTGCGTGAAGTCGACGATGCCGACCC
>JAAAOL010000228.1 GCA_009908885.1 Bacteroidota bacterium
ACCCGCCTCTTCGGCCGCGACAACGTGGTGCTGGAGGGGGAGGCGTAGCGCGTGGGTGGTGGATCGTGCTGCGGGGAACCCGAGGTGCACGGTGTTCTTTTGGTCATTCCGAGGACACTTCGGCGGGAAGGTGCAGATAGAAGCCCCGAACCGGTCCCGCTCGAAGCGCAACCGTGCCGACGGAACTGTGACATCGAAACACCTTCACCCAGCATGTCCATCACTCTGAATCGATTGCTCACCACGCTCCGTCAGCATTTCCCTGATCTTGCGGAGCAGTACGGCGTCGCCACGCTGGAGCTATTCGGCTCTTACGTGTGGAATGAGCAGACCTCTGAGAGCGACCTGGATATCCTCGTGACCTTTTCCGAGACGCCGGGCTTGCTCACCTTCATCGAACTGGAGCAACATCTCTCCGAGCTCCTGGGCGTCAGCGTCGATCTCGTGCAGAAGGGGGCCGTCAAGCCGCGTCTCAAGCCATACATCTTCGAGAAGACGGTGGCGGTATGACGCGGCCGCGCACATACGCTCACTTCGTGGAGGATATGCTCAATGCGGCTGAGAAGGCGCAGGCCTTCGTCGAAGGCATGTCGTTCGAGGCGTTCGAAGACGACGAGCGCACAGCGTATGCGGTGGTCCGGGCCCTGGAGATCATCGGTGAGGCTGCGCGGCGCATCCCGGACACCGTGCGGGGGCGGTATCCCGCCGTGCCGTGGAAGAAGATGGCGGGGATGCGGGATAAGCTGATTCACGACTATATCGCCGTCGATCTGCACATCGTCTGGGTGACGGTGCGGGACGATCTGCCCACTCTGCAGGCGCACCTGCGCCGCGTGCTGCGCGAAATGGATGCCAGTGAGTAAGGGCTGGAAGTCGCCGTGCTCTCCATGCCTGAACTCATGCGCGGCGTCACCCGCCTCTTCGGCCGCGACAACGTGGTGCTGGAGGGGGAGGCGTAGCGCGTGGGTGGTGGATCGTGCTGCGGGGAGCGAGAAGGCGGGGCGTGAAACGAACTCTGCGTCCCCCCCCGCAGCGTCCGGAGGTCGTGCTGCGCGAGGCGGTGCTCGCCGAACTGGAGCGTGGCGCTCGTCCACAGCAGGTGTGCGTCCTGTCGGCCCCTGCCGGGTTCGGCAAGACGACGGCGGTCGTGCAGTGGCTGCACGAAGCGCAGCGCCCCTACGTATGGCTCTCGCTGGACGCGGCCGACAACGACTTCGAGCGGTTCTGGCGCCATCTGCTGGCTGCCCTGCAGAGGTGACCTTTACCTCGCCGCCGCGCCCGCGCGACACGATGCCTGCCCCGCTCTACCGGCGCGATGCGACCGAAGTGCGAACGACGTTCGCGGTTTGAAGGGAAAAGGTCACACCCAGGTCGCCGAGCCAACGTAGTGGGATGATTAGTGACCAACCGAGCGTATCTAAACGCCCAACTGTTCGTATGTCCACCCCCCACCCAATCCATCTGCAGGCGTTGGGTCAGCAGTGAATCGTTGCGTCCTTGCTAAACGTCCTGGTCATCCCATGGCAGAGCGTACCTACACCAAGCAGGAAGTCTTTGAGATCATCGAACGGGCCGTCGAGCTACAGGTGCAGACTTCTCGTACCGATGACGAGCGAGCAGGTCTCACCCATGCCGAATTGGAAACCGTGGCCCGGGAGGCAGGCCTAGACCCGGCGCTGCTTCAGCAAGCCGCCGCCGAACTCGACGAGCCGGGGAATGCGCTGTTCGAAGCGAAAGCGGGCACGACGGCCACGCACGTATTCGTGGAGCGCTGGATGCCTGGGGCGCTGACGCCCGAGGTGTGGGAGGATGTCGTGGGCGCACTCCGCCAGCGCTTCGATAGCAGCCTTGGCTCGGTGATGGGCATGCCGGGGTACGGTCGAGGCGTGACCGAGAAGGTTGGACGCACGCTGGAGTGGAAGCACACGAGCCTGTCGGGTATCGAGACGCAGGTGATGCTGCGTCCCCGTGGGGATGGGGTGCGCATGCGGCTCAACCAGCGCGTCGGGTGGGGCAGTCCGGTGACCGAGTCCATGACCTACGGGGCGGGGTTGGTTGCTCTCTTGGTCTTGTTTACCGCCCCACTGGGGGTAGCGGCAACGGCCCTGATTCCTCTCATGCTCGTCGCCATACCGCTCATCTTGTTGGCCAGCCGGGCATGGCGGCAAAAGAAGCATCAGGAGCTCGAGGAGTTAGCCGATCACCTCTCCACGCTGGTCGCCACGCATGCGAAAGCGAGTGCCCCGAGGGATGGGCAGGCCGTCGCGGAGCAGGACGGGGCTCCATCGGTAGTGGCGCCTCCGTCGCTGCTCGACGACGATCACGCCTCCGACGGGAAGCAGGTGTTGACTCGTCGCACGCGCACATGACCAGGCCTTTCAATTGCGTCGGGGTAGACAGATGGTCTCCTGCTGAGTACGCGCGGGCTTAAACCGATTCCGTTTCGCACCGTCGGGATACGCCGGGACGAGGTTCATCGCCCATGCTACCGTAGAGCCGCCTCGGCGAGCTGTCTCTACAACCGTTCTCATCGCCTCTCTGGACATCGCCAGGCGAAAACGGATTACGGATGCCAAGCAAGTTCAGAAGTTGGCTAATCGAGAGCTTGCATGAGCGCACGGGCCAGAAATTCAGGTTGTGACAGCATTGCGAGGTGCCCGGCGTCGATGTTCTGGGCGCGGCACCTGGGGAGTCGTGCGATGATCGCGTCTTGCTGGGCAGGCGTTACGCTCATGTCCTTGGTGAGCCTCAAATACAAGGAGTCGGAGGGTTCAGGTGGCGCTCCCACGGGCGTGACGTAAAGGCCTGGCATCTCGGGCTCGTATCGGGTGACGACCCGATCCGCGTCCTCTGCACTCAAGTCGTTGCAGAGCGACCGACGGATCATCGCCTCCGACGGCTTGAGGCCCGTCCGGTTGACGGCGAACAGGAGTCGCAGCACCGTCCGCTGCATGACGCCGAGGGTGTCGAGAAACGAACCGCCCGCCGGCGGAACGACCGCCGAGACATAGACGATACGCTGCAGCCGTGGGCCGAGCCGTTCATCAAGCCCCGATGCCAGGACGCCGGACAGGGAATGCAGCACAAGGGTGACGGATTCCAGGCCGTCCCCGCTCAGCCGGTCAACGACGGCATCGGCAACGGTGTCCGGGGTGGCATCCGGGTGGCGAGAGGGAAGGTCGATTGCTACCGAAGGAGCTGGCAAGGCCTGACGCACGCGCTCCCAGATCCACGCTCCGGTGCCTGCGCCGTGGAAAAGTACGAAGGTGTCGGTAGAGGTCATGGTGGGTGTTGCTTGTGAGTGCAGATGGTGGCGGCGCTTGGCAAGGGCCAATATCTTGCGATCCATCCCCTTTCGCTTAACGGTACAGAATCTTGCCTCGTTACAGCATTCAACGATCTCTACGAGTTATACCGTTTTCGCTCGGCGATGTCCGTATAGCTCAGAACGTAATGCGTGATGCATGATGCATGATAAGGCGCTGCTGGGGCGATGGACCGTGCCCATCACGAAACACGCACCACGCAACACGCACCACGCAACACGAAACACGCAACACGAAACACGCAACACGAAACAGGAATCACGGCGTGGGACCCCGGAGGTCCTGACGTCTCCAATCTGAATGAGTATTGTCCCCAACTTGGGTTAAATTTGATGTCCGGTTGTCGGTCGAACTCTTGCAGGCCCGCTGTTACGTTGGGTGCGCGACGACAACGACATCCTCTTCACGTAACGACACCCCGCTACTATGACCGCGCGTACGCTTCCGTCGGACCAGGAGATGTACGAGGCTGTCCTCGCCCGCGACACGCGCTACGATGGCATCTTCGTCACCGCCGTGACGTCCACGGGCATCTTCTGCCGTCCGTCGTGCCCGGCGAAGAAGCCGCATCGTCGGAACGTCGAGTTTTACCGCTCGCCCAGGGAAGCCCTGGCCCACGGCTTCCGGCCCTGCAAGCGGTGCCGCCCGATGGAGCCGCCGGGGAAGGCGCCGGCGCCCATCCGGGCGCTCATTGCGGAGTGCGAGGAGCATCCCCTGCGACGGCTGAGCGATCAGGATCTGCGGGACCGGGGCATGAGCCCGCGCACCGTCCGGCGCTGGTTCAAGAAGCACCACGGTATGACTTTCCACGCCTACCAGCGGGCCCGGCGCCTCACGAAGGCGCTCGGTGCGCTCGGCGAGGGCGCGGATCTGACGCAGACGGCGTTCGAGAATGGGTACGAATCGCTCAGTGGGTTTCATCATGCGATTCGCCAGATCACGGGGCGGTCCGCCTCCCAGAGTCGGACGGCGACGGTCGTGCGCCTCTCGCGCGCCACGACGCCGCTCGGCCCCATGCTCCTGGGCACCACGGACGACGGCGTATGCCTGCTCGAGTTCGCCGACCGGCCCATGCTCGAGACGCAACTGCGGCGGCTCGCGGAGCGGCTCGACGCCGTATACGTGCCAGGAACGGATGCAGTCGGGCAGCAGCTCAAGACCGAGCTCGGCGAGTACTTCGAGGGCACCCGCCAGTCGTTCGACGTGCCCCTCGCGACGCCCGGCACCCCCTTCCGGCAGCGCGCCTGGCAGGCACTGCTGGACATCCCCTACGGCGAGACGCGCAGCTACGCGGAGCAGGCACGCATGATCGGGAAGCCAACAGCGGTCCGGGCCGTCGCCCAGGCCAATGGCGACAATCGCATCGCCATCGTCATCCCGTGCCACCGCGTCATTGGCGCAGACGGGACGCTGACGGGATACGGCGGCGGACTGTGGCGCAAACGGTATCTCCTCGATCACGAAGCGCGTCACCGTGTTGATGGCTCGTAGGGGGTATCCAGAAATGTGCGCCGAGACGCTCTCGTGAGCGTTTCTTTCGGGTCGTCCGCACCGTCGAGGGTGGCTACTCGAAGGCATAGGTAAACTCGTACTCGGCACGTCCATGTTCTGCTGAGCGAAAGGTGCCCTGCCCGGTGATGCCAGCGAGGTCGTCGGTTCCTGAGCCGGGCACGATGGCCCACTCGCTCGCGGCGACGCCCCCCTCGAAGGTCCCCCGGTGCTCAAGCAAAAAGCTCCCCTGCCGTCCGTCGATGGCTCCGGTGATCCGCTCGTAGCCGACGAACGTGGCCGTCTCGTCTGTCCGGTGCTTCATCAGATACTCGACGCTCCCCTTCCCGTCGATGGCGCCGGCATACGTTTGCTGGACACTCGCACGGGTCAGGTTCAGACCTTCGTCGCAGTCGGGAAGCGGAGTCTCGTCCCACGAAGTGATTTGAAAGGTTCCTTGGGCGTTCTTTTCCATGATGTGGTCGGAGCTTGGGGGAGTACGCATATCTTCGATAAAGGAGCGGGCAGGCGGTGCAACACGCAATTGCGCAACACTCCGTTGGCGGGGGGCAGCAGCGACGCCGGGGACCGTCTCCCCCGCTGCCGGGTAGCGGATCAGCCCCGGCGGCGGCACCTTCTCGAACGCGCTGAGGCGCGAGGTGAGCGAGCCGACGTGGATTTCGAGCTTATGGCCGTCGGGGTCGAGAAAATAAAAGGAGGCGCCTTCGCTGCGGTTTGTCTTCCAGCGCTCTACGCCAGCGGTACACAGCCGCTCGACGAGCGCGTCGAAGTCGCTCTCCGCAACGCCGAAGGCCGCGTGCGTCGACTCGGGCAGTGGCTCCGACCGCACGTGCGGATCGAGGGCGAGCGCCAGCCAGCAGGCGCCGACCGTGAGGTAGGCCCCCTTCTCCCAACGGACGACCGGTCTGAGGCCCAGGACGTCCGCATAGAAACGGAACGACACTTCGAGATCACGGACGGCCAGCGTCAGATGGTTGATTTCGGTAATCATCTGGGAAATGCAGCGAGCGTGAGCGAACAGAGAGTGCGGGCAATTACCTCCGCCGCCGCTCGAAGACGGCCCGGGCGCCGGGGTAGTCCACGGTGATGGCGAAGTACTGAAAGAGCGAGCCGCCGAGTGCGCCCTCGACGCGGCGGTCCATCATCGAGGACATGTACGCGTGAAAGTTGGCGTCGGGCCGCTTCGTGAACCACACGGGGCCGACCGTATGGCCCGCGATCGTCACCGCAGGCACTTCGATGATCGGCACGTCGATACTCCGCGGAGGGCGGCCGATCCGCTGGGCGCCCTCGATGACGCGCCAGTCCGGGTGTTCACGGCGCCAGCGATCGAAGATGGAGGCCACGATGAAACTGGTGCCCTGCGCCTTGGGGCCGCCCAGCACGGCGCGGGCGCTATCTGTAAGCACGAGTTCGGCGCCCGTGTCGAAGAGAAACGCGTAGGTCTCCCCGTCGATCGTGGCCTCGACGCTGGGGAAGCTGTTCACGCGGGCACCGGTGGAATCGGTCTTGAAGCCGAGGGGCACCGTATGCCCGGGGTCGAACGCGAGTCCCCAGGCAGACGGGTGCAGGCGCAGCGTCTCTGCGGCATAGTCGAACGTCCAGATGCGATCGGCAAACCAGGATTGGCCGAGCAGGCCGTCGCCGTAGTGCTCGAACATCGCGTTGGCTGGAAACACGTACGCCCGATCTTCCCGCACCGTGGGAATGGTCCGAAGGTCCGGCAGCTTCGCCCGCGGCGCGGGACGCCCCTGCTCTACGGTCACGGTATCGACGATGGGCAGGCCGAGGTGCTCCACCGTCGCATCGAGGAGGAACGGTCCGCCCCCGCCGGTGTCGGTATACAGGCGGAGCGTATCGCCCTCCGCCGTCACCGGGTGGACGTAGATGCGATGGGCCTCGAAGTGGGCCGGAAGTTCGCGAGCCGCTGCCGCATCGTCTAGAGATTGCGCGGGTGCGTCCCAGACGGATTGGGTGGCGAAAAACGTCAGGACAAACACGAACGAGAGGGCGAGACGTGTAAGCATGTCGGAGGGAGCTTGTTGAACTACAGGGTCAGAGGGGCGAGCGCGTGCTGAGGCGACGGTGGGAAGGAACGGGGGCGTCGGGGCGTGTCCCGGCTACGGGGGCGTACGTAGGGCGTGCTGAGAGGTTATCCGCGACTACCGCCGGATGCGTCAGGGTGCGGTCCGGGGTGTGCCCGCCGAGGGCTGCACGCGGTGGTCGACGTAGTGGGTGGCCCATAGCCCCTCAGCCGTCCCGATGATGAGCGTATCCTCGTGTGCCCCGTCGAAGTGCGGCGCGCCTGCGGGGACGACCAGGTACGTGCCTGCCTCGAAAGCCTGAAGCGCACGGGCGTCATACTGCTCGCCATACCCGAGGTGCAGAGTCCCCCGGAGGACGCAGATGCGGGCGTCCGCGGTGTGCCAGTGGGGCGGGTCGAAGAAGCCGCCGGGCAGGAAGAAGGCGTAGGTGAACGCTTCACCTGCTACGTCACGACGGCCTTCGAGGAGGGCATACTTCGTGCCGTCCCAG
>JAAAOL010000085.1 GCA_009908885.1 Bacteroidota bacterium
GGTCGCATCGACCCGACGCGGCGCCGGGGCAGAAAATACGGGGCGAAGAGGAGCGCGCGTTTCAAGGAGCCAGTGCGGGTCGAGTGAGCAGGTTCGATGCGTGGGCTGCTTCTACCGACGACGCCGGTCGCCGATCAGGCGCCATCCCCGGAGATTGGAAGAAAAACGGATCTCCGGTCGGCGTTCCTCTTTCCTTTATGGTGTAGGCTCCAGTCCTTCTATAGCGGCTGGACGTTCGGCCTGCTGTCTTCCACTATCCATCCCCGGATCGATGTCTCGATACAAACGCGCAGTGACGGCGCTGATCGCCACGTTCCTGGTGTACGGCGTGCTGACCGCCACGCACCTGGGCGAGTTCTGGCCGTTCAGCATCTATCCCATGTTTTCGCAGGGCGGCAACCCGTGGTCCCGGGCCGTCGTGCGCGACGTGACGCAGGGCCCCGACGACGTGGCGTGGCAGGTCTACGCCCGCGAGGACCTGCCCGGCCAGCCGTTCGCGGTCCTCCCCAACGGCATCGACCCGATCGACCTGGCCAACTTCGTCTCGAAGACGGACCGCTGGGACGCCGACCGCGTGGCGGGCCTGCGCCGCATGTTTTACGATCAACTCGACGCGCGCCGCCTGCTGGTGATGCGCGTCAATGGCCGGATCGACGAGCAAGACTCGGTAGCGGTCGAGTTCGTGCCGTACGCCCTCATCGGCCCCGACACCACGGCCGTCAATCCTTCGCTCCCTCGCTAGCCCGCCTCGACCCCCATGAATCCGTTCAAGCACCTGTTTGACTTCGAACGCGAGGAGACGACGGGCGAGGTCGTCTTCTTCAAGATCTTCGAGCTGTTCGTCGCCGGCGGGACGTTGTTTCTGGCCTGGACGTGGGGGCAGTACATCCTCCGCATCAGCGACGTGGTGCTGCCGCTGGGCATCGCGCAGTACATCGACGTCTCGTTCCTGTTCGAGCATTCGCTGTCGCTCGTCAACGCCGCCGTCATCAGCGTGCTGGTGGTGCTCGGCTTCTTCCGTGTGACGCGCTATGCCTACCTGGGCGCGTTTCTGCTGCTGCACCTGCAATACGCCGCCCGCTACAGCCTGGGCGAGATTCCGCACAGCGCCAACATGCTCGGGATGACGCTGCTGGGCGTGGCGCTGGCGATGGTGCTCTTCCAGACTGCCCTGCACCGCCGCCGCTTCACGATGGGCTTTACGTACTTCTTCGTCGGCCTCGGCTACACGCTGGCGGCGGTCAGCAAGCTGGTGGGTACGGGCATCACCTGGCCGGACGGGCGGCACCTGTGGATGTGGATCAACGAGAAGAGCGTGGACGTGCTCTCGAAGACGGGCACGATGGACATGAACTGGCTGCAGGAGCTGGCGCTGAGCGACTACACGGTGGCGACGGTCTTCCTGGCCTTCGGGCTGCTGACGGAGCTGTTCGCCTTCCTGATGTGGTGGCGTCCCCTGCGTACGCCCGTCGTCCTGGCCGTCATCGGCCTGCACATCGGCATCGACATCGTGATGCGCATCTTCTTCTACCTCGCCGTCATCGAGCTGGCGCTGCTCGCGCTCCCCTGGGCCCGCCTGATCGACTGGGCCCTGGCGCGCCCGGCCGTGCAACGGCTGCTGCGACCGGTAGAGCGCTTCAGTCTCCGCTTCGGCTGACCTGACGTCGCGTTGAGCGGCACGTGCTCGCGTTCCTGCGGTCACGACGTGCTCTCCTCGACGCCTCCCACCGAGGACGCCGACCGCAACCTCGAACTCCTCCGAGCAGTAGCAGATAGTTGGCTGGTTGGATTTTACGCAGCCAGGCGTTAGCTTACTCGTCCCTGTATTCACCGCGCCGTACGCATGTCTGCACGAACCCATCCCGACGTCGGTCGCCCGCCGCATCCTGATGCCGAGCGGGATGAGAAGGCCAGCGCGCCGCTCAAGCCGGTGGACGTGCACGCCTTCGAGGAAGCCCGCAAACGCCGCAAGAAGAAAAAGCGGCGCAAGCGCAAGAAGAAGCTCTCGTACGGACACCTGCCGGTGTGGCTCGTCTTCTGGAGCCTGCTGGGCTTCTCGTTCTGGGCCCTCTTCTACAGCGGCAGCATCATCGCGGGGATGGCGGCCTGTGCTCTCATCGCCGCCGCCTACGTCGTGGACGACCGCTACGGCTTCGCCTGGTCGCGCCGGTCGCGCCGGTCCTACAAGGTGCGCACCAACTTCAACAAGATCGAGATCTTCGTCCTGGGCTGCGTGCTCGTCATCGTCCTGTTCTACGTCGTCGTGTACTGGGCGTACCAGTTCGCTTTTTGACCGGGCGGCACCCCGCCGGAACCGCTCGCCCGCTGGCTCTGCTGGCGGGCTTTTTTTCTACCCTCTTCGCTGGGTCATGCCCACATTGCTGAGATCCTGGTTCGTGGTGCGTGGTGCGTAATACGCATTCAGTCTGGTCCTGTCCGTATAGCCATGGACGTGGTGCGTAATGCGTGATGCGTGAGGATGCGCTGCTGGCGTGATGGCCCGTGCCTGTCACGGACCACGCAACACGCATCACGACGTGCGACACCAGGATCCAGATATCAACAATCTGAATCAGTGTGATGCGTAATGCGTGAGAGCTCGTCCCACACCTGGATCCGGGATCAGTAGCGGCTCGGCGTGCGCTGGCCGACGAGGAACACGGCGTTGGCGATGAGCAGCTTGCCGCCCTCCCAGAAGCCGCGAAAGAGCGGGTTGTCCACCAGGTAGATGGCCTCGCCCCGCCCGACCGGCTCCACGCCGAAGGTGAGCGTGTTCGCGACCTGCCGCTGCGCCCTTGCCCCCGCGAAGCCGCTCACCGGCGTACCGTCGCGCAGGACGCCCACGTTCCACCCGTCCTCCAGAAAGGCGAGCGCCGTGGTGCGACGCTTCAGGGAGTAATACGTCTCGCCATAGCCGAAGGCGAGCGGATGCGTCGGGTCCATGGTGACCGGGAAGATCGCGCCTGATACGCGCTCCGTGACCGCCGTCCGCTCGCGCTCGCCGAAGACGCGCAGCCGCGCCTCCGCCGGAGCGGATTTTCCTTCCTGACTTCCATCCTCCGCCTTGCGCGCCAGCGCGAAGCCGTCCTTCCCGGCCAGAAACGACGCCGCCCCTTCCAGCGCGATCAGGCGCCCGCCGTCGCGCATCCACGCCAGCACCTCCTTTTGGCGCTCGTCCGTCAACACCGCGCTGTACCGGCCGCGTGGCAGGATGAGCACGTCGTAATCGTGCAGGGCCACCTGCCCGAAGTCGTCCGTGTCGATGAGGGTGGCGGGATAGCCGAGCTGGTGCTCGAAGAAGTGCCACACCTCGCCGACGGCATAGGCGGAAAGCGACGCGCCGGAGAGCACTGCCACGCGGGGCGCCTGGAGGAACGGGACGTTGTCCGAGCCGAAGTCTGCTCCGCGCCTCACGAAGCCCGACGCCACGCCGTGCAGCGGCTGGTCGTGCGCGGCGGCGAGGTCGCGCAGCGTCGCGTCGAAGGTCGCCCCGAGCGCCTGGTGCCCGGTGCGGGTGAAGATCAGCGTCCCGGCCGCGAAGGTCTGCCCGTCCGTCTCGAACGGCTCCAGCGCATAGCGCGGTTTGAGCCCGGCCTGCAGCGCATCCGCCAGAAAGCGCGCATCGGCGAGGTCGTTCCAGCGGGCGAGGTAGGCGTAGGGCGCGTCGGGCCCGGTGACGCCGGACGACGACGACGGCTGCCACGCTGCGTCCGGCGTGAGCGCCTCGGTGAGTGCGTACGCCTCCACCCCGTAGACGTACGGCAGTGCCCAGGCGGTGATGTCGTACGTCAGCGAGTCGACCAGCGTGGGCTCGGGCTCGAACAGGACGTGGGCCAGCACGCCCTTCGGCTGGGCCGCCGATACTACGAGGTCGCCCGGCGCCACGGTCACGCGGGTCGGCTGCGGGTCGGCGTAGCTGCGGCCCTCCACGCTGCGGCGGCCTGAGACGGTGCCGTACGCGATGCCCTGGCGGTCCAGCAGCGCGGTCAGCGCCTCCACCTGATCCGGGTCGTCCCCGGTCTTGACCACGTACGCCCGGTACGGCCCCTGCGGATCGGTGCGGGCCTGCTCGTAATACTGCACGAAATTGTCCGTGACCTGCGCCCGGTTCTCCGCCGTCGCCTCGACGGTCGACAGGCTGGCCGTGACGTGGTGGTCGATGCGGTCGCGGAGGGTCAGCGTGTCGCCCTCGGCGGTGACGATGGCGCGCCCGGCCCGGCCCGAGCCGCCCTGCTCGTACGTCATCCCGATGGCGCCGTTGAAGGTCGGCCACGTATCGCCGTAGCCGGGGTAGAAGAGGTCGAACACCTCGCGCGTGAAGTAGAGCCAGCCCCGCGCGTCGAAGGTGCGGGCGTTGTTCTCGCCGATGGTCGTCTGGAACGTGCGCTGCCAGTCCGTGATGCGCGGGTGGAACGGCTCGGCGGCGGGCGCGAAGTAGTACGGCTCATCGACGCCTTGCTCGTGAAAGTCGACGTGCACGTGCGGCAGCCACCGGTTGTAGAGCGCGAGGCGCTGCCGGGTCTCCTGCTGCACGCCCCAGGCCCAGTCCCGGTTGAGGTCGAAGTAGTAATGGTTGGTGCGCCCGCCCGGCCATGGCTCGTGATGCTCGCGCGCATCGGGGTCGGCGTCGGGCTGCGCGCCGACGGTCTGCCGGTACCAGTGCACGTAGCGTTCGCGCCCGTCGGGGTTGAGGCACGGGTCGAGGATCAGGACGACGTCTTCCAGCCATGCCTGCGTCTGCGCGTCGTCCGGGTTGGCGAAGCGGTAGAGCACCTGTAAGGCGGCCTCCGTGCTGACCGACTCGTTGCCGTGGATGTTGTAACTGAGCCAGACGATGGCCGGCGCGTCGTCGCTCGTGGGTGCGCCGTCGAGCAGGCCGAGCCGCTTCAGGTGATCTGTGCGGATCGTATCGATACGTGCCAGCCGCCCCGGCGTGGCGATCGTCGCCGCCAGCAGGGGGCGTCCCTCATACGTCGCGCCGTACTGCTCTACCTGGACGCGGGGCGAGTGCGTAGCGACGTGCTCCACGTAGTCGATGACGCGGTGGTGCGGCGTGAATCGATCTCCGAGGTCGTAGCCGAGGAAGGTGTCCGGCGCGAGCAGCGCGTCCTGGGCCACCGCCGGACCGGCGAGCAGCAGGACGGTGAGAAGTGCAAGCGGAAAGCGACGGGCAAGCATCGGCATGGAAGCGAAGAGATCGAACGTACGAACCAGCGCGTTTGTCGTGGAGCGATAGCCTCAGGCCGCGGCGACTCCCCTCACGCACTACGCATCACGCAACACGGAGTCGCCCGGCAAGGAGCGACCGGCATCAGCGGTGGGTACACGAGCAGCAACAAACGGCGCGCGCGGCGTGCGGATCCATCGCAGCCCGGTTGCATCTGAGCGGCGCGGCGTTCACTTTGGAGACGCCCCGGTCCCGCTCATCCAACTATTCCCGCATGCACTGGCTCCGCCACGTCATCATCGACCTCGTGGTCACCGCCCTCGTCCTCGCCGCGGTGGCGACCAACCTCGCCTTCCTGCGGGGCCTCGTGCTGGGCTACGTCGTCCTGATGCTGCTGCTCAAGGGGGCGACGGCCTTCGGCGGCGGGGCCGTGGCCGGGCTGCGCACCAAGACGCCGGACGTGCCGACGTGGTTTTTCCACCTGATGTACGCCGTCAACGTGGGCGCCGGGGTCGCGGGCGCCTTTATCTGGATGACGCCGGTGTGGTGGTGGTGTATTGCGGGTGGCTGGGCGCTCATCTGGGGGCTGTCGATCCTGTCGGAGCGCCAGGCGCAGGCGGCGCGGCGGACCAAGTGAGGCGGCACATCGCGGCTGTCGCTGCGTTGATGCACGCCCCACATCGCTTCGCCCCACCGTCCTGACCCTGCATGCTCGGCACCTTCTACACGCTGGACGCCCTCGCCCGTGAGTGGGCGCCGGACCTCGTCGGCTGCCGCGTGGGCGACGCCTTCTCGCAGGTGCGCAACGAGCTGTCGCTGGCCTTCGCCGGGCCCGAGCAGGCCTGGATGCTGCGCGTCTCGACGGAGGCGGCCTTCACGTTCATCTTCCGCAGCGAGGGCGTCAGCAAGGCCAAGCGCAACGTCGCCACCCTGTTCGAGGACGCCTTCGACCGGAAGGTGGAGGCCGTGCACATGGCCGAGCGGGACCGCGTGCTCTTCATCGACCTGGAGGGCGGCTGGCGCTTCCAGGGCCTGCTCTACGGCTCGCGCCCGAACGTGCTGCTGGTGGACGCCGACGGCGTGATCGTGGAGGCGTTTGCCGACGATGACGAACTGCGCGGCACCACGCCCCCGGCTCCCCGCGCCGCGCCGGACGCGCCCACGTTCGAGGCGTTCGAGGATCGCTGGCGCACGAACCGCAACAAGATCGTCCAGTCGCTCTCGTCCGCCCTGCCACTGTTCGACCGGACGCTGGCCCGCGAGGCGATGCACCGGGCCGCCCTCGCGCCGGGCCCGCCGGAGCTGCTGACCGAGGACCAGCGCCGCACGCTCTACCAGGCCGCGAAATCGCTCGAAGACGACCTGCGCAGTCCGCAGCCCCGCATCTACTGGCGCGGGCGCTTCGCTGACACCCTCTCACTCTGCCCGCTGCTGCACCTGCAGGACGCCGACGCGGACTACCGCGAGGAGTCGTTCGAGACCGTCGATGCCGCCGTGCGCGTCTTCGTCCGCCGCACGCTGGCGCAGCGCCACTTCCGCGCGCTGTACGAGCCGCTGGAAGAAGCCCTCGTCGCCGCGCGCGACGACAACCGGCGGCGGGTGGAACGGATGCTGGAGGAGCTGACCAACGAGAGCCGCGCCGCGCGCTACGAACACTGGGCCCACTTGCTCATGGCCCAGACCGCCGACGTGCCCCGGGGCGCCGACGAGGTGACGCTGCCCGACCTCTTCAGCGAGGCGGACGAGACGGTCACCATTCCGCTGGACCCGGCCCGCTCGGCCGTCCAGAACGCGGAGCGCTACTACGACAAGGCCCGCCGGACGCGCCGCTCCCGCGAAGAGGCCGAGGCGCGCGCCCTCCGCACCGAGGCGCAGGCCGAGCAAGCGGATCAACTGCTCGGCGAACTGCGCAGCGTGGACTTTCTGTCCGACCTGAAGCAGTTCATGAAAGACAAGGCCGATGAGCTGGCCTCGTTCGTCGGCGAGGAGAAAGCCGGGAAGGAGCGCATTCCGTTTCGGCGCTACGACCTGGGCAACGGCTACGAGGTGTGGGTAGGCCGCAACGCCCGCCAGAACGACGACCTCACGTTCCACCACGCCCAGAAGTACGACATCTGGATGCACGCCCGCGGCGTCCCCGGCTCGCACGCCGTCCTGCGCCTGCCCAACCGCGACGCCGAGCCGAGC
>JAAAOL010000501.1 GCA_009908885.1 Bacteroidota bacterium
CCCCTTCCCTTGCTTCACGGCGTCGATCAGGCGCGGCAGCACCTCGCCGCTCTTGCCCAGCACCACCTCGTCCACGACGCTGGCGATGGCGCTGCGCTCGATGTTGACCTCGGCGACGTACGCCCCGTGCTCTTTGGCCGCGATCGGCAGACCGGCGGCGGGATAGACGACGGCGCTCGTGCCGATGCTCAGAAACACGTCGCACGCCTTCGCGGCCTGCGCGGCCGCCTCCATCGCGCCCGCAGGCAGCATCTCGCCGAACCAGACCACGTCGGGGCGGATCAGGCCGCCGCAGTCGGGGCAGTGGGCCGGCTCGCCGTCGGCCAGCGCCTCCAGTTCGCCCTCGGCCACGGACCGCTCGCAGTCGATGCAGTAGCTGCGCAGGATGTTGCCGTGCAGCTCCACGACCTGTTCGTTGCCCGCCCGCTGGTGCAGGTTGTCCACGTTCTGCGTGACGAGCGTAAAGCGGGGCACGAGGGCTTCGAGTGCGGCGAGGGCGTGGTGCCCCGGGTTGGGCTGCGTCTCCTGCGCCACGCGCTGCCGGTGGTGGTACCAGCCCTGCACGAGCGTCGGGTTCTCCAGGAAGGCATCCACGTTGGCCAGCTCCTCCGGCTTGAACTGCTCCCACAGCCCGTCCTCATCGCGGAAGGTGGGAATGCCGCTCTCGGCACTGATGCCCGCCCCGGTGAGGACGGCCACGTGCTTCGCCTGTGCGAGGCGGTCGACGAGGGTGTCGCTGAAGGATCGGTCAGGCATCACTGGGTACGGGCGGGCGGTCGGGATGCGCGGTGGACGCCGGTGGGGCCATCGTCTGCTCCTGGCGTACGAGGCCCTGCTCGATGAGATCCAGCACGGCGCGCGTCTCGGAGACGGCCTCGTCGCTCTGCGCAGGGGGCGGCTTCAGGTCGGCAAACTTGACGAGGTCGGCCAGCGCCAGCACGCTGTAGACGCGGGAGGAGGCCTCGTCCGGCACTCCGTCGTGCGCGCTGCGGGCTTCCAGCCGCTCGGTCACCTCGCGCGTGGTCGACTCCAGCGCCGGGACGTGCACCCGCGCTTCCAGGTAGGTGCGGAGCACGTCGGCCAGCTCGACGAAGAACGGCTTGACCTGCTTGGCATCGTGCGGGTCGAGCGACGACTCGAGCTGCTGCAATCGCTGGACGGCCTCGTCGTACGGCGGGACGGGCGGTGGTGGCGGCGGGGCGAGTGGCGTCTCCTGCTGCTCGCGGCGCTCCCGCAGGTAGTACAGCAGCGTCGCGATGAGCACGATGACGGCCAGGGCCAGCAAGAACCACGGCCACAGCGGACGGGGAAACTCGGCCAGCGGCGCCAGCGGCTTCAGGCCCTGAGCGTCCGGCGGGACGAGTGAGAGCACGGGCAGCACGGCCTGGCGCGTGGGCACGGTGAACGTGTCCTCCCCCGCCGTAAACTGCACGGGAATCGGCGAGACGGTGGCCGAGTCGAGCGCGAAGGTGGTCACGTCATAGACCACGCTGTCGATGCGCGTGCCGGGCTGTGCGGTGCCGCCGTAGCGCCCGTCGAAGGCCTCGCGCCCGAGCACCTCCAGGTCGCCGAACCGCAGCAGCGGCGCGCTGGCGAAGGCGCTGGTGTCGGACCGTACGGTGTCCGGCAGGGCGGGAAATTGCGCGTCCGACATGAAGTTGTGCTCCGCCACCACGGCGATGCGGAAGCGGTCGCCTACGGTCACGCTGTCGCCCACGATGTGGAGGCGGACGGTCTGGGCCGGCGCGTCCGCTCCCCCCGCGATGAGCAGCAACGCCAGGAGCAGGCACCATCCGGCAGGGGCACGTCGCATCACGATGGGGTATTGCGCTGGCGGAAGAAGCGAATGAGGGGCTCGACGTAGCCTTCGTCGGTGCGGATGGCGACGCGGTCCACGCGGGCGCGGCGCAGCATCTCGGTGATCTGGTTCTGCTGCCACCGGACTTGCTGCGCGAACACCTCGCGGGCGCGCGGACTCTGCGTGTCGAGCAGAAAGGTCTCGCCGGTTTCGGCGTCGGTCAACTCAACCAGCCCGATGGGGGGCAGTTCCTCCTCGCGCGGGTCCTGGAGCTGGATGGCGACTACGTCGTGCCGCCGCCCCAGGATGCGCAACCGCTTCTCGAAGCCCGTATCGAAGAAGTCGCTGATGACGAGGACGATGGCGTGGCGATGCAGCACGTGGATGAGGTGGTCGAGTGCTACGTTCAGGTCGGTCCCGCGCGACCGGGGCTCGTAGGCGAACAGCTCGCGGATGAGGCGCAGCACGTGGCGGCGCCCCTTCTTGGGCGGGACGAACAGCTCGACCTCGTCCGAATACAGCAGCAGGCCCACCTTGTCGTTGTTCTTGATGGCGCTGAATCCCGCGATGGCACTGATCTCGGCGGCGATTTCGCGCTTGAACGTCGTCTGCGTCCCGAAGTCCTCCGAGCCCGAGATGTCCACCGTGAGCATGAGCGTCTGCTCGCGCTCCTCCTCGTAGATCTTGACGTACGTCTCCCCCGTCCGCGCCGACACGTTCCAGTCGATCGACCGCACGTCATCCCCGATCTGGTAGGGCCGCACCTCCGCGAACTCGATCCCCTGGCCCTTGAAGGCGGAGTGGTACTCGCCCCCGAACACGTTGTTGACCAGTCCTTTCGTCCGGATTTCGAGATGCCGAATTTTCTTGAAGAGCTCCTTGGGGATCATAATGGGGCAAGCAACGGAAGCAATAGATACTGCAAAGTGGCGGTTAGCTGGTCGGGAGGACGTCCTCCGTGGACCGATGCATGTCTCCCCAGGTCATCGCGAGCGGAAGCGCGATCACTGTGAGCGCAGGCACGTTGATCATCCACACGTTGAAGACGGCCCCGTGCTGAAGCGAGCGGATCGAATCGACGACGAACCAGACGAGCGTTGCCAGGGCAATCGCCCACCACGCCCAGCGCTCACGGCGTCGAAAAGCGTTCTTCACGATGAAGAATTGGAGCACGTAGAAGCCGCTGATGGTGGCGCCCAGAGGTCCCAGGAGAAAGGCGCCGAACGCGTCCGCCCGGGGGGGAACGGTGCCGTCGAAAAAGTGCTGGGCCACGGCCTGATTCCACCAGGTCAGAATGATGGTATCGGGCGCTACGGCTACGAGGATGCCGAAACCCGCGAAGAAAACGCTGGCTGCCAGGAGCCACGTGTACCAGAAGGAAAAACGCATGACGAACACGGTTTGCTGCAGATCGACGGGCCAGGGTTACTGGTCAGACGTCCTGTCGCGTAGTCGCTGAGTTTGCTCGCGGAGGATGTCCGCACAGCGGGTCATATAGTCCAGGATGATGCCGAGCTCCTCATCGGTGTAGTCGGCATTGAGCGTCTCCATCGCTTCACCGAGTCCCGCGAAGGCCGGCCCGATCCTCTTCCCGGCCTCGTCCTCACGGAGCTCGATGATGACCTTGCGGCGGTCCTCCGGGTCACGGGCGCGACGAACGAGCCCCGCCTTCTCCAGGCGATCGATGATGCCCGTTACGGCACCCGTCGTAAGCCCGGTACGCTCTGCCAGTTGACCGGCGGACATCGGTCCGTTCTGGATCAGAACGTCCAGATACTTATGGTCGCCCGGACTCAGCCCCACACTTTCGGCGACCGCGCGGTGGAAAAGAATCTCCGCCGTGCTCAACGCACGCCCCGCCGCGCTGAGAGCCTGGGAGCGGGTGCTCCCGGCGTCTGACTCGGAAGGGGCTGCGTCTCTGTTGGCATCAAGATTCCGTGAAGACATAGGACGTGCGGGATCTCGCCTCTATCTAGTATATTAACTTAGCTACTAAGCTAAATAGCCAGTGAGATGGTTAGCGACCTACTAATATAACCAGCGGAGTAGAGCAAAGATTCCGTGTCGGAGCGATTTCCATGATCCCTGTCGAACTACAAATCGGACTGATCCTGGCCGCAGCGGGCGGCGCCGGATACCTCGCGTGGCGCCCGCCACGATTGCGCGTGCTGCGCAGCGGCGGCGTCCGCATCGGGCTCGGGCTCGTGGCGCTGCTCGGACTCGCGCTGGGCACGCTGGCCGGAATCGGCCTCTACCGCTTCCACCATCCCGCGACCGGGTCGAGGGTGAACACGATGGTCTCCACCTCGGAGGCCTCCATCACGCGCGGCGAGCGCCTCGCACACCTGTGCATCACCTGCCATGCGAGTGACGGGCGTCTTCCCCTCGACGGGGGGACGACGAACATCACCCCGGGCATCGGACGGCTCTACGCCCCGAACCTGACGCCGGGGAGCACGCTGGCACGCTGGACTGACGAGGAGATTGCCCGCGCCATTCGCGCGGGCGTCCACCGCAGCGGACGTTCGCTGCTCATCATGCCCTCCCACGACTACCGCTACCTGAGCGACCGAGACCTCGCCTCGATCGTGGCCTTTTTGCGCAGCCAGCCCGCCGTCCCCCGCGATGTCCCCGCGACCGCCCTCAACCTCATCGGCGCGGCGGTGATCGCAACTGGCGTCTTTCCTCTCAGCGCCGAGGAGGCCCCGCCTGTGCCTCCATCCACCCTGGATCCTGCCGCCCCTGCGACCCCGGAGTACGGCCAATACCTGGTGCGCATTGCAGGCTGCGGCACCTGCCATGGTGACGACCTCCAGGGTGGAACCGACGAATTCGTGCCGACCGGGCCCCCGCTCCCTCCAGTGCTCACACATTGGCGCGTCGATGAGTTCGTCCGCGCCCTTCGGACAGGAAAACGGCCGTCCGGGCGTCTTCTGGATCCCAAACTGATGCCCTGGCGCGACTACGCTGCTGCGTTCACCGACGAGGAACTGCGCGCGATGTACGCCTACATCCGGAGCCTCGCCGCCCCCGTCGCCCGGGAGCAGAAGAACACCCCCGTCTCGGGAACGCCGTAACGGGATCCGGCAGCAGTCCGCCCACACTTCTCTCGCAGACAGACGTCACAAACTAACACTCCTCTCCTCCTATGCGAACGCCTGTGAAAAAAGCCCTCGTCATCGGCTGTGGCATTGCCGGACCGGCTGTCGCGCTGTTTCTGAAACGCGCAGGCGTCGAGCCGGTCATCTACGAGGCACGACCAGCGCCGGATGACGAGACGGGCCTTTTTTTGAACCTCACCCCCAACGGCGTCCACGTCCTGAAGGCGCTGGGCATCGAGGACGAGGTCCGTGCCCTCGGCCATCCTTCGAACCGCATCGTCTTCCAGAACAGCGATGGTGACGCCATCGCCGAACTGGACAACACCGACGAAGCCGAGCGCTACGGAGCACGGAGCATTCTCATCCGACGTGCGCTCCTCCATCGCGTCCTACGCGAGGCCGCCCTGCGCGACGGCATCCGCCTCCACCGTGGCAAGACGCTCGTCGCGGCAGATGGGGGAGGCACGCAAGCCAGAGCTCGCTTCGAGGACGGCACGACGGCCCAGGGCGACTTCCTGGTGGGATGTGACGGGCTCCACTCGCGCGTTCGACAAACGCTCTTCCCAGACGCGGCCGCGCCGTCCTACCTCGACCTGATGAACACGGGCGGGTTTGCCCGATTGCCCGACCTACCAGCTGCGCCGACGATGTACATGACCTACGGCCAGCAGGCGTTCTTTGGCTACCAGGTGACCCCCGGCGGCGAGGTGTACTGGTTCAGCAACTTTGGAGTGGACGAAGACCACCTCACCGCCTTCGAAAACAAGCCGAGCGACGAGCGCAAGCGGCACCTGCTGAGCCTCTATACCGAGGACACCATCCTGATTTCGAGGATCATCAACGCCACCGAGCATCCGCTCGGCCTCTGGCCGACCTACGACCTGCCCTTTCTTGAGACGTGGCACACCCGGCGCGCCTGCCTCATCGGCGATGCGGCGCATGCCACCGCACCGTCAGCCGGGCAGGGGGCCTCGATGGCACTCGAAGACGCCGTCGTCCTCGCGAAGTGCATGCGCGACCACGACGGCATCTACGCGGCGTTCGCGGCATTCGAGGCCGTCCGCAAGGACCGCGTGGAGAAAGCCATTCAGCAGGCGCGGCGCAACAGTGGGCACAAGGTCGCTTCCAATCCGGTGCAGGCCTGGATTCGCGACCGCCTGCTACCGGTGTTTCTGAAACTGGGCGCGAGATCGATCGACTGGCTCTACGGCTACCGTGTCGACTGGGACGAACCCGTCCAGGCATTAGCCTCTTAGTCTAGAACCGTATCGCAGCGCAAGACGACCACTGGCTGTAGCACCCAATCCAGGATCATCCGTGTTTCCCTCACTCGTTTACCATCCCATCCTCCTCGGCATCGGCGTACGTGCGCCACGTTCTATGCCTCGGCACTTCGAACCACCGCTGAAGGTGGGGGCCGGAGAGCCCCTCGCGCGCCGGGCCTGGATCCGGACGGCTACGGCAGATGACTTTTCCGCCGTGCGCCGCTTGCTTCAAGAGTGCCGCCTTCCGCTCTACGACCTGGAGCCCGCGCACATGCGTCACTTCCTCGTCTGCTCGGCAGAGAGCGGGCTGGTCGGATGTGCGGGGCTGCTGCTCACGGGGCGCGTCGCGCTGCTGCGTGCACTGGCCGTGGTGGACGGTATGCGGCGGCAAGGCATCGGCGCGCGAGTTCTCGTGGCGGCCGAGGAGTACGCGGCGGAGCAGGGATGTGAGAAGGTGTATGTGCTGACCACCACGGCAGGGGGCTATTTCCGTCGGTGCGGCTACGCGCGCCTGTCGAGCACGCCCCTTCGTCCGACGACGAGACACAACGCCCCGGCTTCCTCTCCCGGCACGTCACGGGCCACACCCAAGGACGAGACCTTCGTGATGTGCCTGGAGAAATCGCTCGACTCAACGCCCCCCGCCGGCAAGGAACCCCCCAATATCAACACTCCGTGCAGGTTTGAGCGGACTTGCATGAAAAAGCAATAGGCCGTAGGTCTGTTTGTATCCAGCAAAAAGACCCCACGACCTATGCTTCCGCAACCGCTCATCGCGCCTGCGCTCACCTCCATCTTCGCAAAAATGGCGACCATCTACAACTGCTCGGTCGGCTCCTGGCAGCGCGCCTTCATGCTCGAGCTCTTCCGTACGGTCATCGCACTGCGTGGGCGCGTCAATTTCACGAACATGGCCCGCTACAGCCGCCTCTGCGAGCAGACCTTCCGTCGCCACTTCGCCAAGGCCTTCGCCTGGGTCGCCTTCAACCTGACCGTGCTGCGCTTGCGTCGTCACCCGAATGAGCAACTCATCGGCGTCTTCGACGCTACGTTTCTGCCCAAGAGCGGCAGCGAGACCTACGGGCTGGATCGCTTCTTCTCGTCGGCCGCAGGTCGGCTGCGTCGAGGGCTGGAAGTGTCGATCCTCGGCGTGGTGACTACCACGAGCCGCCGGGCCATCGGCATCGA
>JAAAOL010000448.1 GCA_009908885.1 Bacteroidota bacterium
GGTTGACGGGATCACCTGTGGCCGGAGTTGGGCGTGGATGGAGAAAGGTGTGAACGGGTGGACGGTTTTCCCTCCACGCATTCGCACGTCCCACCGTCCCCGCCCAGATCCGTCCAACGGATTGGGGATGACCCAGTGGTGTGAAGTTATTTCTGACGTCACCGTCGTTCTTGCTACGGTTTGGCCGGTTAGCAGCCAACGGCTCTGCAAGAGAGGCTGTCCGTTTTGGCTTGATCCAAAACGGACGGAAAAGATCAAGGCTCAGAAGAGCCCGCCTGACCGTGGCTCCGGCTCCGCTGCGAGGGATCGAACTCGCTCGCTGGGCTCGCTTCAGACAAGATCCCTCGCGGTCGCTCTGCCTGCGCCGTGGTCCGGGCGGCGGACTCTTCAAGGCCGCTTCCGAAAATAACTTCACACTGTTGGGTCAACCCCTCCGTCCCTGCGGGACACCTCCCCTGACCAAGGGAGGGAGGAGCGTCATCGGCCGAGACCAAAGACGGTCCCCTCCTGGACAGGAGGGGTGTCCGAAGGACGGGGTGGTCGAAAACAGGTGCGCTAAACACGTACGCGGAAGGAGGGGACATGAACGATACCGAAGAAGCGTCGGACGACGTGTCTCCCTTTACTCGCCTGCGGCTCATCAGTCGCCCTGCGGGCTCGTGTCGCGAAGGGAGAACAAGAGGGATGTATGGTGAGCGATGGCAGTGGGGGGTTCTGCACAACACCAACCTCGTACCCAAGGCGTCTCTACGCCAAGATCCGTGACGACCTTCGTCATGGCGCGCTCTCATCTCACGGATGTCACGAAAAGCAATTGCTATCTGCCCACCGGGTATAAACGCAGAAAGCCCCCGACACCCTAAGGTGCCGGGGGCTTTCCTCCTTTATTCGTCCTCGGTAGGAGGACGCGTCACAAGGGTTACTTGATCAGCGTCATCCGGCCGGTCTTGAACTCAGGATTGCTATCCGACGTCTTGACGACGAGGCGGTAGACGTACACGCCGGAGGCCAGGTTCGAGGCATTCACCTGAATCTGGCGGTCGGCGCCCGCCTGCATCGTCTGGGCCGGAACCGTCATCACCTGACGACCCAGCATGTCGACGATCTCTACGCTGACCTCAGCCGTCTCCGGCAGGTCAAACTGGATCGTCGTGGACGGATTGAACGGGTTCGGATAGTTGCCGTCGAGCGCGAACTCGGTCGGCAGCTCCGTCGGGTTTTCATCGCTGGTCACCACGTCCGGCTCAATGATCTGGCCGGTTGCGGTGGCGCAGAGGATGGCCACGCCGGAACCGTCGAGGTCCGTGTTCGAAGCGAAGCAGGACAGAGCCTGGCCTGCGTAGCTATCGAGCTCGAAGAAGTACACACCGGCCACCGTTGCATTGTCCGCCGTCGACAGCTCGATGCTGTAGGACTGCGGGTCAAGGCTGGTGTATCCCGTGTTGTCCAGGTAGGACAGGTTGTTGGCAAAGATCCGGTTCGCATTGTTGCTGTCGAACGGATTCAGCCCACGGATGTCCACCGGGCTCGGCGCGTTCGGCGCGTTGTGCTGGAAGAGCGCGCTGATGACCTCATCGTTCGAGGCCTCAACACGGGCGTCCCCAATCACGTCGAGCGTGAAGGAGTCGTCGCCCAGCAGGCCGGACGCGAACACGACGTAGTTCTCGTTCTGCGTGACCGAGACGGTGGTCGTGAACACGGCATCGCCGAGTTCACCACCAGCCGGTACGATCGCGACTTCACGCTCACCAGCAATCACGGCACCGAAGCCGGTTGCCTTCGGCGTGGCATCGCCGTCGTTCTCGAACTCAACCGTCGCGGCGTAGGTGCCGTCGATGTAGACGTCCACGGCCGGAGCATCCGGCGAGTCGTGGATGACCTGTATGCGAGCGACGTCTTCGTTGAACTCGCCACCGCCCCACTGACCATCGATCGGGTTCTCAAAGGCGTTGGCGCCGAGGCCGAAGATGTTGCAGGAACGGACGTTGACGCCCTCCTGAATCATGTTCGGAATCCCGTTGATGAAGTCATTGTTGCGCTGGCTCGTGTCGTCGATCTGGTCCGCGAACAGGTCGTACACACCGGCGAGCCCGAGGAAGTTACCCTCGCAGTCCCAGTGCAGAATACGAACCCGGTCGATGCCCAGACGCGACGTGCCCGGCAGACCGTCGGCGCTGATCCGAATGTTCGGATCCTCGCTCGGAATGTCGGCATTCGGGCCGCCACCCGTCGACTCGTCGGCGAACACGTCGTTGAAGAACTCGACGCGGTAGAAGAGATCTGAGGTCGTGTTGATCAGCAGATCATCGCTCAGCACCGTCTGACCCGGGCCGGCGGCGTCCACGCGGAACGGAGTGAACTCCAGGTCCGGACGCGGATCGTTCGGCGTGATGATGGTGCTCTTCGCGAAGAGGCCTTCACCCTGGTCGTTGGCAAACTCCAGGATGTGCGGCGTGAAGAACTCACGGCTCTGCTTGCCCGCAGCCTGGTCCACTTGGAACCCGTGCGTGAAGAAGTAGCCGTTGCCCACGTCGCCACCCGTCGCCTGGCCTTCGCTGACCAAGCGGCGGATCGGCGTGTTGACCGCGACGTAGCTGTCGCGTGCGCCATCGGCGAAGCCGGTGAGCCACTGGTCAGGTACGTCGTTCCGACCGGCCAAGCCATTCGCGCTCGGCAGGCCCTCGAAGAGCGGGTTCAGGATGATCAGCTCGTTCTCGGGATCACCACCCGGCACGTTGCTGTCCGGCGAGTTGATGTTACCCAACTCCATCCAGAACGTGCTGAAGAGGTTGCCCCAGAAGCTGGTCTGGATCTCGATGCCCGGATCTTCCGCGAGGAGCACCTTGCGGACGAAGGCATCTTCATCCTGACGCTGCGTAACGCTCTGCAGCAGCGGACCGGCGTAGACGATCAGGCCGTCGGCACCCTGCTGGATGCCCGGGACGAAGGCGTCGGCGAAGACGTCAAACGTACCCTGCATATTCCAGTTCGGGCCGAACATGAACAGCGTAGCGCCCGTCTCGAAGCCGCCCTGCGCATACTGGTTGCGGCGGGTGACGTCGTTGTCGGCGCTCTCGAAGCCACAGTTCGGGACTCCGGCGACGACGCAGGGGCTACCGAGGTAGGGACCCGGCGTGTCTTCCATGTCCTCACCGACAAACCAGTTGCCGATCTGGATATGGAACGTGTACGGAGCACCGTTCCACAGCGCCGTGCTTCCACCGTCGGTCAGGCCGAGCTGGAAGTCACCGAAGACGGTCTCGTCGGCGCCGTTGCCGTAGAACTCACCATCTTCCTGGGTGTGGTTACCCGGCATGTCGATGGTGAACGACTGGCTACCCACGAGGAACTGCTGGAACCAGAATCCACCATCCGGGGTGAAGTCCGTTGCACCCGTCGGGAGCTGCGTGCTGTTCTGGGCGGTTTCGCCGTTCTCGTATCCACAAGGAACGGCGAGCTTGGCCTCACCAGCGAACTGGTTGTAGTCGCCAGAGGTGTCGACCACGTCCCAGCCGGTGCAGAAGGCAACGCCCGCTCCACCGTTGTCAGCACCGGTGCTGTTGCCGTCGTTGGCAGCAGTGATGGTGCCGGTCGGGAAGAAGACCCGATCCAGCGGCGTGATGGTCTCGCCCTGTGCCAGCAACTCGTTTCCGTCCGAGTTGAACGTGACGCGGCGCGGACCATTGCCCGTGCGGTTGACTTCCCAGGCCGGGAACTGACGATCCAGCTGCGTGCCCTTGACGGTCTCAAGGACCACATCGGTCAGCATGTTGCCGATGAAGAGCACGAGGCCGATGTCGAGCTGCTCGCTCTTGGCGGCCGTCGGCGTATCGACGCTGCTCGTCAGGGCCTTGATGTTATCCACGGCATCCTGATAGGCAGCCTCGTCGACGGCGCCTTCGCTGTCGCGCTCGCCCTTGAGGCTGGCGATCTGCGTACCGAGCTCAGCAACGTTCAGGTCGCTGTTGGCCTTGGCAGCACCGTAGAACGCGGAGTCCCAGATGTCGCCGTTGGTGTCGGCATACACGAGCGTGTTCACGCCGTTGACGGCGTTGATCTGCAGCGTGTTGCCCACGATGTCGAGCGTGCCCTGGTCGGCGCGCGTGTCCTGGTTGATCTGGAACACTTCGTCCTCGCGCAGTGAGACGACGATGTCGTCGTCACAGGCGGCATCCACGGTCACGTCGCGAACGACGTTCAGCGGAGCCGTCACGAACTGCGAGGCATCGCTCGGCCATTCGAGGCTGACGACGCGGTCCATCGTGCCGAAGTAGAGCAGGTCGACGCCGTCGTTGCTGACGGAGAAGCCACCACCCAGCGTACCGGCGGACGGCGTGTCCTCGGTCGGGAAGATGAGGTTGCCGAAGAACGGCGGCGTGCCGCTGCGGCGAATCTCACCGTCACCCATCGCGATCTGGACGCCATTGAACAGCGTCACGTTGGCCGAGCCAACGTCGAGGTTACCGCGCGTCAGGCGCAGCTCGTTGCTGATCGAGAAGCTCTTGCCGAGGGTGATCACCGGAGAGTTCGATTCCATGGCGACCTCGACCTCCTGCAGGATGATCTCAGTGCCCGCTTCCGAACCGGCGCGCGGACCCGGGATCTCGTCGGCCGTGAAGATGCCCACGTTGCCCGTGTAACGCACCTTGCCCGGCGTGTCGGTCGTGGCGTCGCTGATGTATGCCCGAGCGGAGTTGCCCGCGTCGAGGATACCCAGGCCGTCGCCGTCCCAGTTGATGGTCACGACGGCGCGCTCACCGGTGACGTCGTCACCCGCGTCGAGCAGTCCGTTCGTGATGAAGCGGCCCTTGAAGACCTCCAGCGAGTTGTCCACACGGAGGATCGCCGAGATGTCCTGGTCGATCGTGACCGTGTTGCTGGTCGAGGCCTTGTCGACAGCCAGCGCTTCGATCTGGAGCAGCGTGTTGTAGAGCAGCTCCTGATTCTGCGCACTCGTCAGGGTCACCTTGTTGCCAATGTACGGCAGCGTGGCGGCGTAGTCAGCCGCGCAGATGTCCAGATCGTCCGTACCCACGGGGGCCGGCGACTGCAGGTAGAACGCCGGGGAGTAGCCGAAGCTGAAATTCCCTTCGACGTCCAGGTTGTGGTAGCGGTTGTTCGAGGCGGCATCAAGGTTGATGCGCGTCGCTCCATCAGCGGAGATCGACACGAGATTGCCCGTGCCGAGCGCCGGCGGGATCGTCGACGCACCCGTCACACCGTTCGGAACCAGTCCTGCCGAGAACGTCAGCACCGGACCACCGGTGAGCGTCTCCGTCGAGTTGCCGTCGCTGTCCACGTCGTCGATATCCGTGGGGTTAACGACGTCGCCACAACCGGTGGTGTACTGGTTCGGATCGAGGCAGGTGTCGTACGTGCCCGCATCGTAAGGGGCCTGAGCCACCTTCGAAGCGGCGGCTGTGTCGAGCCAGCCAGAACGATCAGTAAAGTTGCTGACGGCACCGGTCGGCGGAGGCACTGGCGGCGATCCGGGGATGCCGCTCAGGTCTACACCACCTTCAATCGTTACCGGCGTGAAGAACGTCAGGTACGTGTTGCTGGTGTTGTCGCCGTCGAAATCAGATCCAACGACGCGGCCCGTGACGGTGCTCAGGTTGTAGAAGTAGAGTTCGCTACCTCCACTAAACGTTCCGGTACCACCCCGATAGAAGAGGTCGCCGTCGAACGTCGTGGCCTGGGTCACGTAGGTGCGTCCGTCATCAAAGAAGGAGTCACCACCACCACCGAGGGTGCCGAGGGTGTAGACGGTCGTCCCACCGGCGGCCTGGAGCTCCATGTTCAGCGCGCCTTGGCCCGTCACACCGAGCGCAAGACCACCGCTAATCAGCCCTTCGATGGCCGACACGTTCAAGTCATTGGCCGGATCGGTGCCAAACGGCGAAGAGGTAATGAACGTACCGCCTCCCTGAATGGATGCGCCACTGGCGATCTGTACACCCGTCTGCAGCGGCTCCGTAACGAAACCGAAGGGAGCAATTACCAACGACACGAACTCCTGGGAACCCAGATTCAGCGTGCTGTTGGACTCCACGCTGAGCGCGTTGAAGACCTGGAAAAGCACCTCGTCCGGAGTAGTCGTGGCAGAACCGTCTACCTCAAAGTTGGCACCACCACCGGGCTTGGCGATCCGCAGGTTGTCCGTGAGGAACACCGGCGTAGGGGCAGAGGCGAGGAATCCTTCTTCCATCACGAACGAGTGAAACCCGGTAGCCGTGACTAACGAATGGAGACCGGGGCCGCCGAGATAGGGAGCTGCGCCCGCCAGGCGAATCTCCTCATTACCACCGTACTGGATCTCAATGCCCTGGGGCGCGAAGAGCCCGGCAATAAATCCGTCGGTGGTACCATCGGAGCCGATGATGACGTTGTCTTCAATCGTGACGACGCCCGTAATGTCCGACGCACCGGCAAAGGGGTTATTGGGGTCAACCGGATTCTGGACACCCGGCGACGTATACACGCCGATCGCAATGTCTTCCGGCACGAAAAGGCCCGGGTTGGCTGGGTCATCGGTAAAAATCGTGCTACCGCCGTCCTGAGGAATCTTGGCATACACGACATCGAAGCCCGCGGACGTACCTGCCGCATCGAAGGCCCGCTGCAACGAACAGGCGTCATTCGGATCAGTGCACGGGTTGCCGGCAGACTTGTCGCCGTTCGTCGCGGCATAAAAGGCGGTCTGCGCGAATGCCGTGCCGCCTGTAAAAGCGAACACGAGCATCAGCACAGCGCCAAACCGCGCTAGTGCATTTGTAGGTTTGCTCATAGGAGCGTTACCTCGTGGTTAGTGAGTGAAACGAAAAGGAGTGCTTTCCAGCGTGAGAAGGCGATGCATGTCATCCATGAAGTCACGAGGGATGCGTCGCCAGGAGTGGGTGGAAAGAGTGGGTGTTAATACAACAGGGCGCGCTCACGGCATCACTATTCGCCGCGAGAGCGCGGTTTGCTGTTCGTTATACACAGCAGTCCCGGGGAGTGACTAATCGGGACCCGAAAAAAATTGGATCGTCCGGGTGCGTTCCCGGTGGCGCTGTGTCAGGGTGAGGGTGCCCCGCCTCGCAACGGGCCTCCTGGCCATTGCGGCGTGACGGGGCGTCGGTAGGGTATTTGGTTTTCTAAAGGAGACTCCAAAGCTACAGGCGGCGCGCGCTTTTGTCAAGGACGACCCCGCTGGTTCAAACAAAACGCATGTGGGGGGTGGTTACGGGTTGGTGGTTCCTGGTTGGTGGTTGATGGTTGGTGGTTGATGGTTCCTGGTTGGTGAGTGCCGTGCGACTGCTACGGCAGCATACCCTGCCAACTTGAAACCTGCCAACT
>JAAAOL010000385.1 GCA_009908885.1 Bacteroidota bacterium
CACGCGTCCCGAACGCGCACCTGGAGATGAAAGGCGTCGGCCTGAACGCGTCGCGCAGCGCCCTGCTGGACGTGCTCCGGGCGATGGGCGCCGACATCCGCATCGACGACGAGCGGGAGCACGGCGGCGAGCCGCTGGCGGACCTCATCGTGCGCACCGCCCCCCTGCACGGCGTGACGGTGGACGGCGCGCTCATCCCCAATCTGATCGACGAAATTCCGGTCCTTGCCGTCGCCGCGGCCTGCGCCGAGGGCCGCACCGAGATCCGCGATGCCGCCGAGCTGCGCGTCAAGGAGACGGACCGCCTCGCCGCGATGGCGACCAACCTGCAGGCGCTCGGCGCAGACGTCGAGGAGTTCGAAGACGGCCTCGCCATCACGGGCGGCGCGCCGCTGACGGGCACGACGGTGAACAGCTTCGACGACCACCGCATCGCCATGGCGATGGGCGTCGCGGGCCTGATGGCTGAGGGCACCACGACGATCACCGACGCGGACTGCGCGCGCGTCTCGTTCCCGGGCTTCTGGACGACGCTGGACGAGGTGGCGTTTTAGGTGTTGAGGGTTGCGGGTTTGGGGTTGCGGGTTTATGGGGGACCGGTAAACACGTCGCTACCGAAGCCAGGATTTAGCCTTTACACCGTTGCAACCTGAAACCTGCCCACCTGAACCCATCATTCCTCGCCTGGAATCCACAGGTGCGCGTCCAGGTCCACGTGGCCCTCGTCGGTGAAGGTCACCCCTTCGCTGCGGAGACGTTCTTCCATCACGAACGGGCCCTCGAAGTGGCGGCGGCCCGTGAGCGCGCCGAAGCGGTTGACGACGCGGTGGCACGGCAGGTCGGACCCGATGGCGGCGTTCATCGCCCAGCCGACGGTCCGGGCGGCGCTCCGGCTGCCCAGATATTCGGCGATGTGGCCATAGGTCGTCACCCTGCCCAGCGGAATCTCGGCAACGACGGCCCACACCCGCTCGAAAAAGTCCTGTCGTGGCTCGCTCATCGTGGTGCTATCGCTAGCGCGCCTCCACGAGTTCGAAGTCGATGGACCGCTCCACCTGGGCGCCCGTCGTCTCGTCCGTCACGCGCAGGGTGACGGTCAGGTCGCCCTCCCCGTCCCAGTCGCTGAGGTCGAGGAGCATCAGTTCGTTGGACGTGCGCGAGGTGCCGGTATTGGTGGTGCGCGCCGAGGTCACCTCATCGTCGCCCCGGCCCAGGAAGCGCAATGCCCCGCCTCCACCTTCGCGCCGCACCTCGTAGGCCACGGTGTACCGCGTCCGGTCGTCGGGCCCGAAGGTGAGGTGATAGATTTCGAAGTTGAGCGCCAGCGGCAGATCGTTCGTGATCCGGCGATACGGATAGGGCGTAGCCTCTTCCAGGCTCGGCACGACGTCCTCCCCGTCCTCGGGCAGCAGTAGCGGCAGGGGATCGCTCAGTTCGAGGGTGCGACCGCTGGCGTCGAGGGCCTGCAGCGAGTCCACCCGGAAGACCTCTCGCTTGACCAGCGGCCCCACGTTGACCACGTCGTCGCCGCTCATGACCGCCACCCGCTGATCCCACTGCACCGCGAGATGATACGTGCCCGCCCCGTCCGGAATCGAGTAGGTCTGGGGCTGCAGCGGCGCCCGACCGTCATTCGATGCCAGGCTGCCGACGAGGTGACGGTTTATGTGGCGGGCCTGATCGCGATACTGCTCGTCCTGCAACACCGCCGTCGACAGCAGCAGATAGGGCTCCGGCAGGCGAACGCCCTCGCGGCGCAGCGCCTTCTCCGTCTCGTTCGAGGGGGTGAGCCCGTCGGGCGGGACGCTCCAGAACACCTCGGTGCGCGTGGCGCCGTCCGGCTCCAGGAAGCGCGCCGTGCGGACGGCCACCGGCAGCGCCTCCACGTCGCGGAACAGTTCGGTGTAGGCCTCCGGGACGTTTTCCTCACGCCGCTTGGCCGCCAGCCCTTCCTCATAGTCGGCCTGGCTCATCTGTCCCATGGCGAAGGAGTGCGGAAGCTCGGGCAGCATGTCCGTCCGTACCGGCGCGTTGATGTCGATGCCGGACACGTCGCGCGGGACGTCCTCCAGGTCGATGCCCGACTGGGTGGCCCGACGGTCCATCTCGGCCTGCGACATCATCTCTTGCTGGTCGAGCAGTTCGGCGTAGTCGGCCACGTCCTGGTACCGCATCGCGAAGTCATCGTGCGCCAGGGACAGTTCCTTGTAGACCTCTTCCAGCGTGCGCACGAGCGCCTCGGACCGCCGGATGCCGCGCTCGGAATTCGTCAGGCTGTTGCGAAGCTGCGACGGCAACAGGTCGTTGGTCGTGCCGAGCCAGTACTTGTCCAGGTCTTCCACGAACAGGTAGTACGCCGAGCGATCCACGTGGTGGTAGACCCAGAACTCGTTCTCCGGAAAGTCGAACGAACTGAGGGTGAGCTGGCGGAACACCACCTTGTTCAAGAACTCCGGCGAGGTGAACTGGATCTCCGTGGTCTGGTAGGGGGACCCGAGGCGGACGTAGACGTAGGCGCGGTCGTCGTAGACGCCGTCCGGGCGGTAGTGCTCGTTGGCATGGGCCACGCGGGCCAGGTGTTCGTGCAGGCGTTCGTTTTCAGGCGTGGCGGGGAGGGCGTCCTGCCCGCGCCACCAGTTGGCCAGCAGGGCGCCCGCACCGTCCCGGGGCAGCACCGGCGCGTCGGGCACGCTGCGCTTGCCGGTGGCATCCAGCGCCGTCAGCCCGACCCGGTCGCGGAAGCCATCGGGCAGCACCCAGGCCAGCGGCTCCAGATGATCCGCCACGAGCGCCTCCTGCTCGGCGTCGAGGTTGGCATCCAGGCTGCGGAGGAGCCACAGGTAGGTCTCTGCCGCCGGGGCATACTCCCCGACCCGCTCGCGGGCATAGACCTCGCGGACGAAGGCATCGGCCAGGGTCAGGTCCAGCCGGCCCTCGCTCGTCATCGCCTGCAGCCCTTCGCCCCAGACGGTGATCGCTTCATCGACCGCACCGCGCTGCAGCAACGCCCGCCCGAGCCAGTACGCCACCGCCCCCCGATCGGGCGCGATGTAGCCCGGGTCCGCCGTGAACGCGTCCCGGAGGGCACGGAGCGCTTCGTCGGCCTCGCCCGCCTCTTGATGGTCAATGGCCTCGGCCAGCGCTGCTGACGCTGGCGAGGATGCGGGGGATTGTGCGTGAAGTGCTCCGGCGCTAAGTATCACCCCGAGGAGAAGCCCACTGACTACCCGATACCACATGACAACAGTGATCTGGATGCAATACGACGTTCGATCCTGGCGGCAGACGTCTTACCAACGGCGGTGCCGGGATTACGGTTCGGTGCGCAGGCGGTCCAGGAGATCGCGGAAGGGCTGGCGTCTGTCCGGCGCAAGTTGAAAGGGCGCGCCGCCCAGCGTCCCCGTAACCACGTCTGCATGAGCGATCTGCTCGAAGTCCTCCCGGTCCAGCGGCAGCCGCAGGAAGTCGCCCGGCGGGACGCGGGCCGCTTCCTGGCGATCCAGCAGCTTGTCCCACACGTATTCCTCGCCATCCGCCGTCAGCGTCAGCGTCTCGTAGTTGAGGAGCGTCTCGTTCTCGCCGTCATTCGCGAAGACCAGCAGCACCTCCTGCGGAATGCAATCCTGGCCGGGACAGGCCGCCACGGCGCGCAGGGTGACGAGTTTTTTGCCCTGCAGGCCCATCGCGTTGGTTCGGTTCATGCGCAAGGGGATGGAGCGCGTCTCGTAGGCCGTGGCGAATTCATCCGGGTCGAACCCGCCCCGCACCGACTCGCTGGAGGCGCACGCGCTCGCCACGAGCAGGCACAACACGAGACAGACGCCCCGGTATAGAGAAGTCAACATGGGCATGGTATACCTGTGATACGATATCGGAGTATCATTAACGAGAAGGGACTGCCCGGGTGCCCGGACAGTCCCTTCCAACCTACAATCACCAAGGGATCGACTGGAGGTAGCGATCAGTCGATATTGGGATTGTCGTTGCGCTCCCGCTCGGTAATCGGGAGGAAACGCCAGGTCCCCTGCGGCAGATGCCAGAGGTCGAACCGGCGCTGATCGACGAGACGCAGACCGCGTGCAAAGAGCACCTTGTCGCGCTCGTCGATGATGGTTTGCATGTCCACGCTGTCGAGCGCGTCGACGCCAGCATCCTCCCGCACCTGGTTCACCAGGTCGAGGGCCGTACCGTCGTCGCCGTTGCGCATCGCCAGCTCAGCCAGCATGAGCGTGTTCTCCTGCCAGTCCATGAAGTTGATGGGCGAGTCCTGCGCCGTGTAGACCGTCTGGCGGTAGTAGATCGCGCCGCTGTTGCCTTCGAGCGGCTCGACCGGCGTGCGCGGGTCGTCCTCGGAGAAGCGCGGATCGGCCACGAACTGGTTGCGGCCGCGTCCGGCGGCGAAATGCCAGCTGTTGGCGTCCTGGATGCTGTAGAGCGCCTGGTACGGATCGTCGCCCGGCTGCAGGCCCTGCTGGGCCGCCTGCTGCGCACTGCCGAAGTCGCCGCTGAACAGGTGGACGCGGGCGATCAGCGAGTTCGTCACCCGCCGCTCGTAGTCGCCTGGCGCGGACTCTAGCGCCGTCTGCATCTTGGCGAGGGCGTCGCTGTAGAGCTGCGACTGCGGGATGAGCGGGCTGCGGTTGATGGCGCCGCCGGGCTGAGCCTGCGCGGACGGACCGGCGTTCAGGCTGAAGTACGTGCCCAGCATGTACCGGGCGATGCCGCCGTGCAGGTTGGCCACGTAGAGCGCCTGCTGCCGGAGCGCCTGGGTGTCTTCATCGAAGCCGCCCTCGTCCGGGCCCAGCTGGTCGATGTTCTCGATCCGGGTGAGCAGCGTATCGGCCAGGAGCCGGTACTCGCCCAGCGACTGGGCTACGCCGTCCACGGAGTTGTTGTCCAGCGTGAAGTCGCCGTTGTCCGTGTCCCGGTACGTCGGGAAGGTGGCATTCGGCACGTCCTGGTCGAAGATGAAGGCGTCCGAGAGCCCATCGGAGAGGACCGTCAGGTCATCCAGGCTCTCGGCGAACATGTCCTGGACGCCGTTGATCATGAATGGCACCTGTTCGGCATCATTCAGGGCATCGTCCTGGATCGTATCGATGAGGTCGTCGGTGTCGTCGACGAAGCTGTCGCACGCGGGAAGTACGACGAGCGCCGCCACGACGCATAGTGCTAAGAGTTTACGCATGATGGATCTATGCAATTGGAGAGTGTGCAATGACAGAAACCGGGGGCCGCGACGCCCCACGCCGGGGACGCCGCGGCGCAGACGCATCGGTTAGATGCCGACCGAGACCGTGAGGTACAGCGCACGCGGGTTCTGCAGGGTCAGGAAGTCCTGACCGCGCGACAGGCTGCGCGCGCCCGTGAAGTTGACCTCCGGATCCGGGTTGCTGTACTTGGTCGTCGTGAAGACATTGCGGGCCGAGAGGCCGATCAGCAGCGTCCGCACGTCGGTACGGCCGGTGCTCTGCCGGTACAGGTCCGCAAAGTCATACGAGACGGTGATCTCCCGGAGCTTGAGGTAGTCGGCATCCTCCAGGTAGTTGCTGTCATGACGCCAGTCCGTGAGGGCAAACCGGTTGGCCGCCTCGCGGTACTCGTCCGTGCCCGGCGTCAGCTGCTCGATGTCTTCATCGCCTCCGAAGAGCTGGGCCGCCAGCTCATTCCGCTCGGGGTTGTTGCCGAAGCGGGCCGCGAACGACTTGGTCGAGTTGAACACGCGGTGGCCCAGCGCATAGTCCGCCAGGGCGTAGATGTTCAACCCGCCGAAGAGCCGCGCGTTGAGCGACAGCGAGCCGAAGTGCTTGGGAAACGGCACGCCCAGGAAGACGCGGCCATCCTGCAGGTCGTCCGTGTCCTCGGCGAACTCGACGCCCGCGTAGGTGCCGTCCTCATTGAACTGCGCCCCGATGACCTCTGGCACGTAGTAGGCGCTGCGCGGCAGCCCCTCCTTGATCACGTTCAGGTCGAAGCCGTCGAAGATCGGCGGCGAGCCGCCCAGGTCCTGCACCTCCGTGGTCTGGTAGGCGTAGGTAGCATCGACGTCTACCTGGAAGCTGCGATTCCGGACCGGCGTCACGCCGAGCGCCAGCTCGACCCCTTCGCCGTCGATCTGTCCGACGTTCCGCTCCACCGCAAACGAGCCGAAGCCCGTCGACGGGGCCGGGGTAAACTCGATGATCGAGTCGTCCGAGAAGGTGCGGAAGTAGGTCGCCTCGAAGCTGACGCGGGTGAACAGCTCCGCGTCGATGCCGGCTTCGATCTCGCGGACCCGCTCAGGCACGAGCGCGGCGTTACCCACACCACCGAGCCGGGCGCCCGCACCGAAGCCAGACGGCGACGCCTGGAAGAGCACCGGCTGCACGTCGGTCAGGCTGGGCAGGTTGCCCGCCTCGCCGTATGCCAGGCGCAGCTTCAGCAGGTCGAAGAAGTCCGGCATCGGATCGAACTGGTCGAACCGGACCGAGCCACGCACGCTGGGATAGGTGATCGAGGAGGCCTCTTCACCGATAGCGCTGGCGAAGTCGCGCCGGATGATGCCCTCCAGGAAGTACGTGTCATCGTACGCGAACTGCTGCTGCAGGTAGAGCCCCGCCTGCCGCTGATTCAGGAAACCCTCGCCGATGCTCTGGATCTCGGCGCCCGTGCCGATGTCCGTCACCAGGCTCGTCGAGAACTGCTGCGCCGTCCCGAAGAACGTCTTTACGGTCTCGTCGAAGAACTGGCCGCCCGCGATGCTCGTGGCCTCCAGGCCCGGCGTGATGGTGTAGCTGTACCGGGCGTTGACGTTGCCGTTGAACTGCTCATTCTTGCGAATGAAGATGTTGCGCTCGCCGTTCGTGACGCCCGAGTAGAAGCGATCCTGCGGGAAGGTCCGGTCCTGGCGCGAGTTGGACGCGTCGTAGCCGAACGTGCCCGTGATCTCCAGGTTGCGGAGCGGCGAGTACGTGCCCTCCAGCGAGCCCACGAACCGGCTCACGTCGAACCGGTCGTCCAGCGCGAAGACCGAGAGGCTGTCGGTGAAGGCGTAGGAACTGGAGAACAGGAGCGTGTTGCCCAGTTGCCCGAAGATGTTGTTGTCGTTGTCGGGCCGGATGAAGTCGTTCAGGGTGTACGCCGCGCTGGCGCGAACCGTCACGTCCTCGCTGGGGAACGCGTTGAAGTTGGCGCGGAAGCTGGTCCGCTCCCCTTCGTTGTTGCGGATGATGCCCTCCTCCGAGCGATTGTCCACGGAGGCGAAGTAGGACACGGCTTCGCTCCCGCCCGAGACGCTGACGGTGTGCTGCCGGATGGCGCCTTCGCGGAAGAGCGCGTTGGCGTCCTCGGCGGTG
>JAAAOL010000005.1 GCA_009908885.1 Bacteroidota bacterium
GGAGCCGGGCGCGTGAGCGAACCCGATGCCGCGCGCGGCGAGGGAGTCCTGATCCACGTGGTCCGTGCCGATGGTGGCGGAGCCGACGAACCGCACGCGGCTGCCCGCCAGCAACTCGGCGTCGACCCGCGTCACGCTGCGCACGAGGAGTACGTCCGCGTCCCGCACGTCGGCAGGCCGGATGGCTCGCCCGGCCATCAGGCGCACCGTGCCGAGCGTGCCGAACGCGTCTCGGACGTACGGCATGTTTTCGTCAGCGACGATGTGCATAGCGCATCGGGCGAGGATGAAGACAGCGAGGACCGATCGTGAAGAATGCAGCGCACCGTAAAATTCACGTGACAGATGGACGGGCGCACCCTAGCTTTGCACCATTGGGCCCGCTTTTGACGAAGTACGAAGCGGAAGGTTAACCAAATCACCGCACAGGATTCACCGTTCTTTACTAAACGATCCTGTCGGAATTACGTGCAAGCGACCACTCGCGTGTACTACAACAAACCGCGTTCTGTCCGGCGTTCTTGCGTCCTGCTGAACGACATGGCCATGAAGATCCCGCCAACGTTTTTCTAAGTTTTTGTCTTTCGAGGATATAAGTTACGCCTCGTTCGTACGTCGGCGGTATCAATGGTGCCCGCTGGGACGTTTCACCCTGTAACGACGCTCTCAGCGCCCTGCCTTCCGGGGCAGGTCTCGTACTCTCTCGGACAACCTCCTCTGCTTAATGAGTCCTTTCGCGAAGCAGACGAAGCGGCCTCGGATCGGCACAGTGGCTCTTCCGACCTTCTTCGTCTTCGTCGTCGGCGCCCTCTTTATGCATGGCGGCGTGTTCGTCCAGGCCTCCACGGCCCCGACGCCCCCGCCCATCCAGCGTGAAGAAGTGGTGCAGGTGGAGGACGTCACGCCGTCGGTCGATGCCGCCGCGCTGACCGCCGCCGTCGAGGCCGCTCATGAAACCCCGCGCACGCTGCCGGAGCTACCTGCCGCGTCGATCGACGAGGAGACGCTCTGGCTGGCCCGCTGCATCTACTCGGAGACGAAGCGCCCCGCCGAGATGGAGCTGGTGGCCTGGGTCGTACGCAACCGCGTGGACACGCGCTTCCGGGACCGATCCACGTATAAAGACGTGGTGCTGGCGCCGTATCAGTTTAGCGCCTTCAATCCCGGCAGCCGCAAGCGGCAGTACTACACGTCGCTCACGCCGGAGACGCAGCTTCCGGGCTGGCGGCACGCGCTCAACATCGCCTACCACGTGCGCTACGCCGATGCCTCCCTGCGCCCGTTCCCGAGCCGGACGCGCCATTTTTACAGCGAACGCTCCCTGCCCGACACGCTCGCCCATCCCGCATGGGCCCAGGGCCTGGAGCCGGTGACGCCGCGCCGCCCGGTGAAGCTCGACACGCGCCGCTTCCGCTTCTTCGAAGGCGTTTCTTAATCGATCTTCGCGGTCCCACGCCGAGGCATGTCCCCACGGGCATGCCTCTTTTTTTTATGTTCCGCGTCCGCATCCCACCGACTATCCCCACGCCCCACCGCCATGTCCATGCCGCGCCCGCCGCTTCAGACGCTCATCGCCTTCCTCGTCACGCTGTGCATCGCCGGGTGCTCCGGCTGCTTCCAGACGGAACCGGCCACGACGCCCGACGCGCCTTCGTCCACCGCCACGCCGGAGACGTTCGTCTTCGAGCCAGAACCGCCCCCCACGTTCCGGTACGACGACGGCATCCGCCTCGCCACGCTGAACGCGGAGTTCATGTTCGACGGGGCGGGCGACGAAGGGCAAGCCTCGTTCGCGCATCAGGCGGACCCCGCGAAGGCCCGCGCCCACCGCGACCGCATCGGCGAGATCCTGCGCATGCTGGACGCCGACGTGGTGATGCTCCAGGAGATCGAGGACGACCGCGCGATGCAACTGCTGGTGGACGAGTCGCTGGCGGACATGGGCTACACGGTCCACTTCGTGCAGGGCGGCGACTACTTCACGGGCCAGGACGTGGGCCTGCTCTCGCGAATTCCGGTGCAGGAGATCGGGCGGACGGATGAGCGCGCCAACGTGGGCGCCACGGGCGACACCTACGGCGTCAGCAAGAATATGTACGCCCGCCTGATGCTGGGCGACGTGCCCACGACCCTCATCGGCCTGCACTTCCTGGCCCGCCCCACCGACGCCAGCCGCACGCCGCGCCGCGAGGCCCAGGCCGAGGTGATCCGCCAACTCGTCGTCCAGGAGCAAGAGGCCGGGCGCGCCGTGGCGGTGCTGGGCGACTTCAACGACTTCGACGGCGCCACGCTCGACCTCGCCGGAAGCACGCCCATCACGGACGTCATGGCGACGATCAAGGCCGCCGGGCCTGGCCCGTCGGACGACCTGCGCAACCTCATGGCCGACGTGCCGCAGGTGGAGCGCTACACGGCCCACTACGACCGCAACGACAACGACGAAGTAGACCCCGGCGAACTCTCCGCGCTCGACCACATCCTGCTCTCGCCCCGCCTCTACCGCCACGTGCGCGAGGTCGTCTACGTGCAGGCCTACGATCCGACGGTCTACACCGACCACTTCCCCATCGTCGTCAACCTCGGGCTCGGCACCTGACGCCCCTCAACGACCCCGTTACGCCTCGGCGCACGTCCGAACACGCCCTCGCGAGCGTCCGTTGGGCTGATGAACACGACGTCACGACGTGCTGATCGACCCTGACGCTCCACGATGTCCGACGAGACCGCTTCTCCATCGACCGACGCGCACTGGCAGGACGTGCTGGCCGAGGACGACGAAGACGCCTTCCGTGCTGCCGTCGCCCCCTACATGGACGACCTCATCGCCGCGGCGGGCAACGACCTCGGCTACTACGTCAGCCAGGACCTGCTGAACCAGGGCGACTTCACGCCCGAGGAGATCGTGGGCGAAACGCTGCTCTACGCGTGGTCGCACCGTGAGCATCGCCCGGAGGAGATGGACCTGCGCGGCTGGCTGCTGGGCGTGCAGTACCGCGTGCTGCGGCGCCTCGTGACCCGGCAGCAGGCGTATCGCGAAGACAAGGCCGTCTCGCTCGACGAACCGCTCCCGACGCAGCCGGAGACGTACGCCAAGGGCGAGTGGTTTGCCGAGTGGTACCGTCCCGAGACCGGCGGCGTGACCTACGAAGAGATCATCCCGAGCACGACGCCGGTAGACCTCGAACCGGACCTGCGCGACACCTCCCAGCGCGCCCGCCTCGACCCGGACAGCTACCACGTCTTGATGCTGCACGACGAGTTCGAGATGAGCCTGCCGCAGGTGGCTGCCACGATGAACCGGTCCGTCCGCGAGATGGCCGACCTGCTCGACGCGGCCCGCGCCACCTTCCAGGATCGGCACGCCGAGACGCCCATCACCGAGGCCGACCACCCCGCCCCGCCGGACGACGCCTAGGATGTACGGCAGCAGATCGTGGGCTCACATCTGACCGCGGCGCTGGCGCATGTTCCTGTGAAGATCCCGTAATTCTGCAAGGGACGTTCTTTACGAAATATAATTTGCTCTCTATCGTTGAAATGCTTGCCATCTCTTAAATAGCCATGATCCCTAGCTATGCGACACGTAGTTAAACGGGTGGCCTGGCTCGTTCCTCTGCTGGCATTGCTCTCGGTCTTCACATTGGGCTGTGATGAAGCAACGATTTCACCGGATCAACGTGCTGAGCCTACGCCCACGTCATCTCCCATTCAGGCGACAGCTATCCAGACGCCAACCGTTTTCACTGGCGCCGCCCTTGTCCGCACTGTCCGCGACGCGAAATCTGGAGCATCGGTCCTCATCGTCGCACTGGACGAACAGACGCCCGAGCAAGACGCGGACGGCTTCGTGGATCGGTACTTTACGCTGCAGCGCGCGGACGCATCCGGCACGCTCTCCTATGATCTGAGCAACGCGACGATCTACTTCCTGCAGAAGAGCCTCGTAGTCTCTGCACCTACGCTCGATCCGCCCCTGAACGTGTACGTAGCCGGCGTGGATGAATATGCCGGGATCACCGACCCGGCCAAGGCCGCTGCCTATGACGACATGGTGCCTCCTCAGATCGAAGCGCAGGCACAGGCTATAGCAGGCTATGGCCTGGCCCACCGGCTGGTCGAACCACGGACCTTTCCCTGGAAGGTAGCCCGCGAAACGGAGACGTACGCGAGCCTCCTATCCGACGCGACAAGCATCACAGACGCCCCCAAGGGAGCACAGTTTATCGACCCGCCGGAGTGCGGTAACTGTGACTCGGGAGGAACGGGATCGACCTCTTGCTCCATCAGTGGCACCTCCGGCGGCTGCTCCGTCACCTGCAGCGATGGATACTACGCATGCTGCGGTAGCGGGGGATGCTACTGTTGTGAAGGCGGATAACGGACCGTTCCGTAGCTCGACTTTGGCCATCTGAGGATAGGGAATCGGCGAACCTGAGCAATCCGGGCACATGGTGTCAGAGTAATTGCATGTCTACCTGGAAGACCGAGACATGCAAAAACCCAAACTTGCCTAATTACGCTAGAATCGGCGCCTTTCTGCATGTTACAAATGGACAAAGTCGAGCGTAGCGGCTGGTTTCTTTACGAAGACCGGCCTTCTCTTTTTTAGATCTGTTTCGTCTCAAAGGCCGACGCCGATCCGCAGCAGCAGGCTGTTCAGATACTGCTCCTCATCGGCCCGGAAGTCGATCCCGCCGATGGTAAAGTCCTCGTCCACCATGCGCGTGATGCCGAAGGTGTACCCGATCTCGGGATAGAGGCGGATGCCGCTCAGCCGGAGCGCCAGCCCAAAGCCGAGCCCGCCCGCCACGCTGATGGCTTCCAGGTCGTCGTTGAAGTCGTCCTCGTCCGTCAGTGGGAAGCGGAGCACCGGGCCCGCCGTGACGTACGGCGAGACCACGGGCGAGGCCGCAAACGTGTAGCGCAGGTTCAGCGGCACCTCGATCATGTTGACCGAGATGCCGTCGCCGACGTTGACGCCATCGTCGTCGCGCAACCCGTCGTAGAGCTGCCCGGCATCCATGTAGCGCACGCCGGGCCGCAGGCCGATGGGCCCGAGCGGGAGGTCGATCCACGCCTCGATGTGCCAGCCCGTCCGGCTGTCGAGCGCCGCCTCCGCCCCTTCGTTCAGAAGGTCGATGTCGCTGAGTTGGTCGAAGTTGGCCCCGGCGTAGATCCCAAATTGCGCGTGGGCCGGTGCAACACCGAGTGTAACGAGCACGAATACGCAGGCACAGAGGACGCGGGACAGCATAGGTCGAGAAGCTAGATGAGATAGACGTGATGCGCGAGTGGGCGATGAGTCCCTGGGCGCGAAGGGAGCGGTCTCCGAGCAAACGGAAAGCGCGGGGAACGGTTGCAGACCGCGCCCACAGCCGCCGTTCATAGAGCCGCCCGGCGTCCGCAGTTCGTCACATTCGGGGCTGCAACCTGTCCGCACGTGGCTCGTTTGTCCTGTGCGTTTTCGCAAGTGGAGAGTGATGGTATGAAGGTCGGTATTACCTGTTATCCCGTATACGGCGGCAGCGGCGTCGTCGCCACCGAATTGGGCAAGGCGCTGGCAGCGCGGGGGCACGAGATCCATTTCATCGCCTACTCGCTGCCGTTCCGGCTCTCGCACGTGACGGAGAACATCTACTTCCACGAGGTCAACGTCAACACGTATCCGCTCTTCGAGTATCCGCCGTACTCGCTGGCGCTCACGAGCAAGATGGTGGACGTGGTGCGCTACGAACAGCTCGACCTGCTGCACGTGCACTACGCCATCCCCCACGCTACGAGCGCCGTGCTGGCCCGCCAGATCCTGGACGAGCAACACCTGCCCGTGCCGGTCGTCACCACGCTGCACGGCACCGACATCACCATCGTGGGGCAAGACCCCTCGTTCGCGCCGGTGGTCAACTACTCCATCAACCAGTCGGACGGCGTGACGGCCGTCTCGGACTACCTGCGGCGCGAGACGCTGGACCACTTCGACGTCGACCGCGACATCGAGGTCATCCCTAACTTCATCGACACCGAGCGCTTCCGGCGGCTCAACAAGGAGCACTTCAAGCGCGCCCTCTGTCCCAACGGCGAGAAGGTGCTGGTGCACGTCTCCAACTTCCGCCCCGTCAAGAACGCGCAGGACGTGGTGAAGGTATTCCACCGCCTCCGCGAAGAAGACCTGCCGGTGAAGCTGCTGCTGGTGGGCGACGGCCCGGACCGCATGCCCACCGAGCACCTGGCCCGCCAGCTGGGCGTCTACGAGGACGTGCGCTTCCTGGGCAAGCAGGAGCCCATCGAGGAAATCCTGTCGATCGCGGACGTCTTTCTGATGCCGAGCGGCTCGGAGACCTTCGGCCTGGCCGGGCTGGAGGCGATGGCCTGCAACGTGCCCGTCGTGTGCAGCGACATCGGCGGCCTGCCGGAGCTGGTCACCGAGGGCGAGAGCGGCTTCCTGTGCCCGCTGGGCGACGTCGACGCGCTGACCGACCGCACGCGCCGCCTGCTGACCGACGAGGACCTGCACGCCCGCATGTCCGAGGCCGCCCGCGCCCGCGCCGTCGACGTGTTCGACATCAAGCACATCATCCCGCACTACGAAAGCTACTACGAACGCGTCCTGGCGCAGGCCGAGGTCGCCGAGGTGTAATGGTGCGTCCGCCTGCGCAGCGTGAGGCTGGCCATCTGGAGGTTGAACGGTTGGACGTTAACAGCGTCCATACTTCCAACCATCCACACTTTCACGACTGCCTCACTCGAAGTGGGCGTTGAACACCGGGAGCCACTGGAGGCGCTCCTTGTTGCCTGCGTAGTTGATCAGGCCCAGCTGCACGCCGTCGAGGTGGCGGGCGTAGTTGATGATGCCGAGGGCGAGGCCTTGCTGCTGCCCCCGGATGCGGTTGAAGGCGCTGACGGTGACGCCCTTGATGCGCCCCTCCCGCACGTGGACGTACGCGGGCGCCACGACGAGGCCGACGAGGTCCTCCCCGCCCGCCGCGACGCCGGACAGGGCGATGCCGCGCAGGGCCGAGGCCCCCACGCCCACCCCGCCGAGGGCGACGCCGCGCAGGGTGCCGCCCGCACCCACGCCGAGCCCGCCCGCGAGCAGCCCGGTCGCATCCTCACCCGCGCCGATGCCCAGCCCGCCCAGGCCGATGCCCTTGAAGTTCTTGCCCGCCCCTGCGCCCAGCCCGCCGATGACGATGCCGCGCGCGTCCTCGCCGGTGCCTGCACCCAGGCCGCCGACGACGAGACCCGTCAGGCTCTCCCCGGCCCCCACGCCGAGGCCGCGTGCGTCGGACCGGGTGTGCATCGATTTGACCTC
>JAAAOL010000496.1 GCA_009908885.1 Bacteroidota bacterium
GCACCACGCTCGGAGAACACGATCAACTCGTCGCCTCGCCTCAGAAAGAGCGGAATCGCCTCGTCATCGTAGCGCTCCTGCAGCGTCTCGTACGTGAAGCCCGCCGACAGCTCGAACGTCTTGACCTCGCCGCCCGCGTTGAACAGGTCGGTGAAGGTGACGTGGTTCGTGTCTTCGCCGAAGAGGGGCCGCCCGCGCAGGTGCTGCGGCAGCTCGCCCTCGCTCTCGCGGCGCACGTCCGGGCGGGAGGCGAGCTGGTACACCTCGTTGCTCTCGAACACCTCGGCGAAGTTGAGCGCGGCCAGCGAGTTGACCTCGTCATTCGGGGTGAGCGCGAGCAGGCGCCCGACGCCGCTCAGGTTGAGCTCATCGACGGCGGACTCCGAGAGCGCATTCGCGGTCTCGGCGTCGAGCCCGTCGCGGCGGGCCTGCTCGATGTTCTTCGCGTTCGAGTCCACCATCAGCACCCGCACGCCCAGGTCGGCGGCGGCCTTCGCCACCTTGCGCGCCCAGGAGTGCGCTCCGACGATCAGCATGCCCTGCGCGTCCGGCTCGGCCAGCCCCAGATAGCGGGCCACCGGCGAGATCGTCAGCCCGTAGACGGCCACCGTGCCGACGATGACGAGGAAGACGAGCGGCGTGATGGCGCCGGCCTCGCCCGGAAAGACCGTCTCCAGTCGAAACGCAAACAGCGAGGCCACGGCCGCCGCCACGATGCCGCGCGGGGCCAGCCACGCCATGAAGGCCTGCTCCTTCCAGTTCAGGTCGGTCCCCAGCGAGGAGGCGGCCACCGCCAGCGGACGCACGAGCAGGATGAGCAGCGCGAGAAACAAGAAGGCCGGGCCGTTGAAATAGTCGAGCACGCTCAGTTCGAGGCGCGCGCTCAGCACGATGAACAGACAGCCGATGAGCAGCACCTGCAGGTTTTCCTTGAACTCGCTGATCCGGCGCACCGGCACGTACTTCTGGTTCGCCATGATGATGCCCAGCAGCGTGACCTCCAGCAGGCCCGACTCTTCCTGCAGGACGTTCGACAGCGCGAAGGTGCCGACGACCACCATCAGCGCTACCGAGCTCTGCAGGTAGTCCGGCACGAGGCGCCGGTGCAGCAACAGAATGAGCACCGCCGCGCCCGTAATGCTGACGCCCACGCTGATGAAGAAGACCGAAAACAGCCCCTGGACGGCGTGCATCGCGGCGTCGAGGAAGCTCTCCGCCTGGGCGCCGTTGATGAGCAGGATGGCCTCCAGCACCAGCACCGACAGGATGGCCCCGACCGGATCGATGGTGATGCCTTCCCACTTGGCGATGGTGCCCACCCGCCCCGAGGGCCGCACGTGCCGCAACAGCGGGATCACGACGGTGGGCCCCGTGACCGTCAGAATCGCGCCGACGAGGACGGAGATGCTCAGACTCAGACCGACGATATAGTACGCCCCGAGGCCTGCGAGCGCCCACGTGACCAGGACGCCCACCGAGATCAGGTTGCGTACCGCCGTCCCGACCTCGCGCAGTTCACCCAGCCGCAGGTTCAGCCCGCCTTCGAACAAGATGATGCCGATGGACAGCGAGACGAAGGCAAACACCCAGTCGCCCTGCAGCGAGGCCGGCTCCAGGAAGCCCGTCACGGGCCCGGCGACGAAGCCGAAGATGAGCAGCAGCAAGATAGACGGCACCCGAAAGCGCCAGGCCAGCCACTGGGCGCCGATGCCCAGCACGATGACGCTGACGATGCCGACGAGGATATGCTCAGTCAATGCTGGCCTCTACTTGTGAAGAGGGGTTTGGGGGAGTGCTCGCCAAACGGCACGTTAGGATGAGTCGCGTTCTACGGACCCTCCGAGGTACAGATCCGCCCGCGCTGCGCCGTCACCTAGAGAATAACGAAAAGGGAACGTAAGACGCACGCCGCCGCGACAGGCCGGGGTTTCATCTCGTCGTCCAATTCGATTTCTTCTGGAGACCGCCCTCTGGAAGCGGTTCCGGAACGGCTCTTCGTCCTTCTCCTCACTCGACCCGACCCTCTCATGTCCGGCGGCGAATCCTTTTTCACCCAGGTCAATCGGATGTTCGACCAGGCGGCGCGCCTCGTCGACCACCCGAGCGGCCTCCTCAGCCAGATCAAGCACTGCAACAGCGTCTACCGCGTCGAATTCCCGCTGGAGCGGGACGACGGCTCCATCGACGTCATCCCGGCCTACCGCGCCGAGCACAGCCAGCACAAGACGCCCACCAAGGGCGGCATCCGCTACGCCCCCAGCGTCAACGAGGACGAGGTGATGGCCCTCGCCGCGCTGATGACCTACAAGTGCGCCATCGTGGACGTGCCCTTCGGCGGGGCCAAGGGCGGCGTCCGCATCGACCACAACGAGTACTCGCCCCGCGAGCTGGAACGCATCACCCGGCGCTACACCTTCGAGCTGACGCGCAAGAACTTCATCGGCCCGGGCATCGACGTGCCCGCCCCCGACTACGGCACGAGCCCGCGCGAGATGGCGCTCATCATGGACACCTACACCCAGCTCGTGCGCGACCCGCTCAACGCGCTGGCATGCGTCACCGGCAAGCCGGTGGGCCAGGGTGGCGTGCGGGGACGCGTGGAGGCCACCGGGCGCGGCGTCTTCTTCGGCGTCAAGCAGGCGTGCGACTACGCGGAGGACATGAAGGCGCTCGGCCTCACGCCGGGGCTCGACGGCAAAACGGTCGTCGTGCAGGGCCTGGGGAACGTGGGCTACCACGCGGCCAAGTTCTTGCAGGAGGGCGGCGCCGTGCTCGTCGGCCTCGCGGAGGTCGAGGGCGCCATCTACGATCGCACCGGGCTCGACCTGGAGGCCGTCGTGGCCCACCGCGCCGAGACGGGCTCCATCCTGGACTATCCGGGCGCGGAGAACGTCGTGCCGTCGGCCCGCGCGCTGGAGCTGGAGTGCGACATCCTGGTGCCCGCCGCGCTGGAAGGCGTCATCACCAAAGAGAACGCCCCGCGCATCCAGGCCACGATCATCGCCGAGGCGGCCAACGGCCCGGTGACGGCCAATGCGGCCGAGGTCCTCAACGAGCGCGGCGTACTCATGATACCGGACGTCTACCTCAATGCGGGCGGCGTCACGGTGTCCTACTTCGAATGGCTCCGCAACCTGTCCCACGTGCGCCACGGTCGCCTCAGCAAGCGGTTCGAGCAGCGCAGCGCCGAGCAGATCCTGAACGCCGTCGAGAACCTCACGGGCCAGTCGTTCTCGCCCAACATCCACGCCGAACTGTCCCTCAGCGCGGGCGAAATCGAACTCGTCAACTCGGGCCTGGAGGAGACGATGGTGCTGGCCTACAACGAAATCCGCGAGATCCAGAAGGAGCACGGCGTCGACCAGCGCACCGCCGCCTTCGTCAGCGCCATCGACAAGGTGGCCACGTCGTACCTGGAGATGGGCATTTTCCCGTGATGCGTGGTGCCCGGTGTGGAGGGCCGGCTGTGGGGACGGATGGTTGGAGGTTGCTGACTATCCACGTCCACACGCCCAAACCTCCACACCTCCACCCGTCCACACGTCGTCACGCCAGCGCCAGGGCCGCCAGCCCGACCAGCATCGCGCCCTTCAGCAGCTCGCTGGCGCCGCGTGCGTTCTGGGCCGGGTCGTGCAGCAGGAGGCCGAGCGCGCGCAGCATCAGCAGATCGGCCCCGAGCACGGTCAGCAGGTAGAGCCCCGCGTAGTCCAGCATCAGGTAGGGCACGGGCGTCAGCAGCGCGGTGACGGCCACCACCCCGGCCACGACCCACGCCGCGACGCCCGGTCCGGCCACGAGCGGGAGCGTCCGGCTGCGAACGACCGCATCGCCCGCCACGTCGTCGATGTCTTTGGCCACCTCGCGGGCCAGCGTCGTCAGGAACGCAAACGCCGCGCCGGGCAGAGTGGTCGCCGCCCCGCCGACGGCCCATCCGCCGTAGACGAGCGCCAGCGCCACCACGCCGGCCACCACGGCGTTGCCCACCAGCGGCAGGCGCTTGAACCACACGCTGTAGGCGGCGAGCAGCACGACCGCCCCGCCCGCCATCACCAGATGGGCTCCCGACAGCACAGCCGCCAGCACCAATCCGCCGCCCGAGCCGACGCCCCACACGGCCCACGCCACGCCGACGGGCAGCCGCCCCGACGGCAACGGGCGCTCCGGACGGTTCAGCCGATCCACCTCCACGTCGAACACGTCGTTGAGGCTGTTGGCCGCCCCGCCGATGAGCGCCGCCGACGCCGCCGCCATCGCCAGGCGCGTGGCGGAGACGCCCGTGAACGCCGCCGCCCCGGCACTCAGCACGCCCCCGACCACCACGCCGACCAGAAACATCACCATGTTGAGTGGTCGCAACAGCTGCACCACGCCCCAGGCGCGCACGGCGACGGGCTGCAGGCGGGCGGTCAGGTTCATGACGGGCGTAGAGGATGAACAGGCAACTTTCGGGCGAATGATACGTCTCCCGTTATCAGCAGGATACGCCTTACAACGTAGTATTCACCAGTTCCATCGACCATGAAGACCTACGCGACCTGGCTGCTGTGCGCAGTCCTCACCGGCTCGGTCCTCGGATGTGACAGCGGCAGCAGCGACGGTCGCGACTTCGAGGAGCCCCGCGAGATCGTCCTCCGCGTCTCGGGCAGCGACGGCACACCCTTCGAGGGCGGCTTCGAGATGCAAATCTTCGAGACGTGCGCGACCGACGGCGCCGTCATCAGCGGCACCGTCCCGTTCGACACGACGGTCACGGCGAACGCAGTCCAGGCCATGATTATCCACCAGGGCGCCCAGGGCGAGCTCGTCCGCCTCGACGTGACGCGAGCGGGCGAGACGAACACCGCGACGGCCAATCTTCCAGGCGCCCGCATCCAGGCGGGCTTCCCGCTGCTCTCCTCCTGCGATTCGTAGCACGCGCCGCTGTGCGGGACGCTATCTTGCCATTCTTCCGGACCTTAGGCCCTGACGTGTTCATATAAGATAAGTGTCCGATAAAGAAGGCTGGCCGCACCCCATTGGGTGGTGCACCCGGGCATGGCCTTCGTGCGAACCAATAACAAGAGGAGAGGAGCGAACTATGAGTTTGTATGAGATGGAGGACGTGATGCTGGGTGACATTCCCGGGCGCGGCTATGCCTTCAAGCGCCGCACGGCCTTCGGTAAGGCCCGGCGCGGCATCTTCTTCCCGAACGACGAAGAAGACCTGGAGAAGCTCAAGGAGGACGAGACGTTCGAGTTCAACGGTCCGTGCTACTACCGCAAGCGCGGCCCGCGCGACCGCACCTTCGAGGTCCAGGTCATCGATATTACGTCCACCCGCATGGGTGAGCGCGTCGACTTCGAGGCCGTGGACAACCCCGAACCGGTCCTCCGTGCCGCCGAGTAACGCTTCCATCTGCCCCCACCTGAGGCACCGGGCCCCCACGCCTGGTGCCTTTTCTATTTTGGCGCCGCGTGCCCTGCTCCCTCCCGCAGACTCCCGCTTCGGCGGCGATATAGAAGGGGCATCGGCGATGTGATACCGTTTTCGTTTCGTGATGTCGGGCTACGCCAGGAGGATTCCTGTCGCGGATCAGCGTAGAGACGCCTCGGCGAGGCGTCTTTACAACCGTTCTGGTCGACGGTCCGGACATTCCCAATCTGAATCGGTATGACCCGGCGTCCTCACGCTATCTCGAAGCGATTGGCGTCGCGGTTTTTCTCCACGCTGTCGGGATCGAAGACGCGCCCGTTCATCGCCACGTAGACGCCGGGCGGTAGCGTCTGCACCGCCGCCAGCGCGAAGCCGATGTTGAACTCGGCATCGCTCGCCTTGAAGCGGGCCGGCGCGAGCGAACCGACGAGCACGATGGTCTTGCCGGGGATGTCCTGCAGCGCGCGGGCCGTCTCCACCATCGTGTCCGTACCGTGGGTGATGAGGACCTGATCGCATGGACTCTCGCGCACCTGTTCCTGGATGAGCGCCCGGTCCTCGTCGGTCAGGTCCAGGCTGTCCTTGCGCAGCAGCCTCGTCACGTCGTAGTCGATCGTGACGCCCGCCTCGTCCAGGATGGCGACGATCTGCGGCTCGCCCACTTCGTATTCGCTCTTGGCGTCGTAGTACACCTTGTCGATGGTGCCGCCGGTGGTGAAGATCTGTACGGTCATGCAGCGGTGCGGTCGGAGAGTCCTTTCAGGAAATGCCAGACGGTGAGGGCCGCGAGGCGCACGGTGCGCCCCTCAGCGTCGACGCGGGGGTTGACTTCGACGAGGTCGAAAGAGGTGACGTGGGGGCAGCGCCCGGCCCGGGAGGCCGCCTCCAGCCAGAGGTCCGGCGCCAGCCCGCGCGCGGCGGGAGCGCTTACGCCCGGCGCAAAGGCCTGATCCACGGCGTCCATGTCGAAGGTGGCGAGCGTGGAACGCTCCCGCTCGGCGTAGAGCGTGCGGACGCGCTCGTGCGTCACGTCGCTTTGCCAGACGACCTGCGCCCCGGCCTCGTCCAGATAGTCGAGGTGCGCCCGCGCCACGCTGTGCGGCGCCAGCCCGGCCACGGCGTAGCCCCGGCAGCGCCCGGACGGATGCGCCAGCGCCTGCCGGAACGGCGAACCGGAGTGCGACTGCCCGTCTTTTAATGCCCGCACGTCGGGGTGGGCGTCCCAGTTGAGAATATGCACGTCGCGCCCGGCCTCGACGTAGCCCAGAAAGTGGCCGAAGCTCGTCTCGTGCCCGCCGCCCAGCACGATCGGCACCACGCCGCGCTCCAGGTAGGGCGCCAGCACCGCCCCGAGGCGGACCTGGTCCGCCGCCACATCGCCCGTCACCCGTACGTTGCCGAGGTCTGCCGTCCGGGCCAGCAGGTGCGTGAAGGTGTCGGCGTCCCGCGCGTCGGGCGTCGTTTTATAGAGCGCCTGCCGGATCGCATCGGGCGCCTGCGCTGCCCCGGGCCGCCCGCCGTTGCGCCGCACCCCTTCGTCCGACGGAAAGCCGACGAGGACCACCTGCACCCGATCGTCGTCCGGCCCCAGCAGATGCCCCACGCGCGGATCGTCCACCGCCGTCTCAGGCATTGTCACCGTCGTCGGGTCGAGCATTGGATTTTGGGTTGCGGGTTTCGGGTTTCGGGTTGCGGGTTGGGAAGGCTACAGGTTGCAGGTTTCAAGTTTCAGGGTAGCACGTTGCGACCATCATCCTGAACCTGCCAACCTGTAACCTGCAAACTTGAAACTCAAAAACTCAGAACTTCGAACTCAAAAC
>JAAAOL010000287.1 GCA_009908885.1 Bacteroidota bacterium
CGCTCCGCTGTCCCTGGCTGGCATCGCGGGACGAGGATCTCACGACAACTTCGTCCAGTTTTGCGTTGCTGGCCTTGAGCACGAAGTCGATGCGCTCTGACGTAATGGGCGTCGAGAGCGAATTGTATCCCACGAACGTCGCCCGCAGCGTCTCCGCCTCCCCGGGGACCCGCAGGCGGTAGTTCCCATCACCATTTGTCGTCGTCCCGACCTGCGCGCCTTCGATGACGAGGTTCGCTCCCGGAATCGGCTCGCCCGTCATTGCATCCGTGACGCGCCCGGCCACGACGCGTGGGTTCGAGGCCGGGGCGCCGGTGATGACGCGGGCCTTCCCGCGCCACCGGGCGGCGCGCGGGAAGGCGAGCCGCCACGGCTGCAGGTCGGGGAGGGTGCTGGCACGCGTCGGCGTGCCCGTCGACAGCGTCAGCCGGACGTCGGTCCAGTCTACGTTCGTGGCCTGACGGACGTTGGCCTTCATGGACAATTGCAGCGGTGCATCCACGTCCTCGACGCGTGCATTGTAGCTCGCCGTCCACCCGGCCTTCTCGGTGAGATATTGCAGCGTGAACGTGCCCTCCGTAGACCGGTCCGCCGAGACCGCCACGACGACCTCGCCCACGGGGGACCCTCGGCGCCCGCCCTGCTGCTCCCGGATCTGCTGGTCGAGCCGGCGGATTTCCCGCCGAAGGTCCTGTTCCGCCCGACGCACGTCCAGCTTCTGCGTTTTCAGATCGGTGAGGCGCTCGCGGAAATACGTGGCCGCGGCCTTCAGCTCCTCCACGTCGACGCCATCCTGGCCGCCGAGCGCTTTGTTCTCCGACAGCAACTTCTCCTCCTGCTGGTACACCTCGCGGAGCATCTCCACATAGGCGAGTGAGTCTTCGAGCGCCGTCTTTCGCGCACGCAGGGCTTTCACCGGCTCCTCATCGGAAGCGGCTTCGAGGTAGTTCGTCCGGTGCGAGACAGACAGCAGCGTGAAGGCGCCCGTCCCCGAGAGCTGAATACTGCTCGGGTCCAGGGCGGGTGTCAGATTGCCGAAGACCAGCGTGGTGCGCCCGGCAGGCAGGGTCACCTCTGCCTCTCGCGTCACCTGGGCTCCGCGCTGATAGACCGTCACCGCCGTGACGCGCGTCGTGACGCGCTGCTCGTCGTCGCTGCTCGGTTCGTCCTGCGCCGCGGCAGGGAGAACCACCGCAAGAAACACACTGCACAGGAGCGCCTGAATCGCGGATGTTGCGTAATGCATGGAGCCTGTTCCTGACCAATAAACGGTTTGTTGATTATACGAAACAATATTGCGCTGCGCCATCCCAATAGCAGGGCAATTCCTCGCGGATGCTTCCGCCGGAAACGCCCGCCCCGGCGAGACGTTGGAGGCGCGGCACGTCGTTCCTCATCCACCGTCCGCCCCTACGCCTCATGCGCTCCCTCGATGCCCGGCTGCGCGCAGCGTCCGCGCTGCTGCTCGCCGCCCTCCTGCTAACCGTCGCCGCCTGCCGCTCCGGCGGCAACGCCGACGTCACCGGCTCGCTCGTCTTTTTGGAACAGATGACCCTGCCCGAGGACGCCGCCGCCCACGTGCGGCTGGTCGACGTGACCGACACCTCTGCCGTAGATGTCCTCGCCGAGAACACGCTCACCGAGCTGGGCGAGCTGCCGATCCGCTACACCGTGCCGTACGACACGACGGAGATCGACTCGGCCCGCACGTACGCCATCCGCGCCGAGGTGGTCTCGGGCGACGAGGTGCTGCTGCGCAGTCCGTACGACTTCCTCGTCCTCACCCAGGGTCACTCGCAGCAGGTCGACGTGCTGCTGCGCCCGCCGTCCCCGCCGGACGCCCCGCCGAGCTAACTGCCGCGTTTACGTCGTCCGCCGCGCTTCCTATCTTGCGGGCTCATTCCCGCCCGGTTGCCTCCTTCCACCGATGCGTACGCTGCTTTTCTTCGCCCTCCTCGCGCTCCTGTGGCTTCCCACCGGCTGCGACGCGCCTGCGCCGCCGTCCTCCGACCCCGCCGTCGCTGACACGACGGCCGCGCCCGCCTGGGCCGACGACGCTGTCATCTACGAACTCTTCGTACGCGACTTTACGCCCGAGGGCACCTTCCGCGCCATCATCCCCCGCCTGCCCGACCTCCAGGCGCTGGGCGTGACGACGATCTGGCTCATGCCCATCCATCCGATCGGCGAAAAGGCCCGCAAGGGCACGCTCGGCTCGCCCTACGCCGTCCGCGACTATAAAACCGTCAACCCGAACTTCGGCACCAAGGCAGACTTCCAGGCACTCGTCGACAGTGTCCATGCGGCGGGGATGACTCTGATCCTCGACTTCGTGGCGAACCACACCGCGCAGGACCATCCCTGGGTGACGGAACGTCCGGAGTGGTACACGAAGGACTCGACCGGCGCCGTCACGCATCCGCCCGGCACCGACTGGACCGACGTGGCCGACCTCGATTACAGCCATCCCGAGGTGCGCGCCGCCATGATCGACGCGATGCGCTACTGGGTGGCCGAGCACGACGTGGACGGCTACCGCTGCGACGTGGCCGAGCTGGTGCCGCAGGACTTCTGGGACGCGGCCATCGACACGCTGCGCGCCGTCAAGCCGGTGATGATGCTGGCCGAGGGCGCCGATCCGTGGCTGCACGACGTGGGCTTCGACGTGACGTACGGCTGGAACACGTATCAGGCGCTCAAAGCTATCTGGGACGGCGCCCCGGCGGACACGCTCTACGCGGTGCTGGAGGACGAGGCCGCGCACCTGCCGGACGATGCGCTCCGCATGCGCTTCACGACGAACCACGACGAGACGGCCTGGGACGCGCCGCCCGTCGACCTCTTCGACGGCCTCGACGGGGCCCGCGCCGCCGCCGTCGCCGCGCTCACGCTGCCCGGCCTGCCGCTCCTCTACAACGGCCAGGAAGTGGGCAGCCCGCAGCGGCTGCGCCTCTTCGAAAAGGACACGATCGACTTTTCGCAGAACCCGGCGATGCGCGCGTTCTACGCCGACCTGCTCGGCCTCTACCAGCGCCGCCCGGCCCTGCACGACGGCACGCTCACGCCCCTCGCCCGCGACGCTGACGTGCTGCTCCACGAACGCCGCGCCGACGACGACCGGGTCATCGTGGCCGTCAACGTGCGGCCCGACGCCCGCGCCATCGCCCTCCCGCCCGCTCTCACGGAGACGACCTTCACCGACGCGGTGACGGGCGAGCGGCTTCCCGCCTCGGACACGCTCTCGCTGCCGCCCTACGGCGCGCGCCTCCTCACCCCGCAGCCGGGCGCGACGCCGTAGCGCCGCCCTTGCCCTTTATTGCCCTTCAGCTTCCCACGTCATGATCGATTACGTCTCCGGCACACTCATCGAAAAGAAGCCCACCGCCGCCGTGGTCGACGTGCAAGGCCTCGGATACCGGCTGCTGGTCCCGACGTCGACGTTCGAGGGGCTGCCTGCGCCGGGCAAGGAGGTGAAGCTGTTCGCGCATCAGTACGTGCGCGAGGATGCGATGACGCTCTTCGGCTTCGCCACGCGGGGCGAGCGCGAGATGTTCGAGACGATGCTGGGCGTCTCCGGCGTCGGGCCGAAGCTGGCGCTGGCGGCGCTCTCGGGGATGAGCCCGTCGGAGATCCGCGACCACGTCGTCGCCGGGGACACGAGCGTGCTGACCAACATCCACGGCGTCGGGCGCAAGACGGCGGACCGGCTCATCGTGGAACTGCGCGACCGGGTGACGGACCTGGAGCACGTGGACGGCGCCGCCCCGCTCACCGGCGGCACCGACGAGCGCGCTGCCGCCCGGGCCGACGCCCTCGCGGGCCTCGAAGCGCTGGGCTACAGCCGCGCCTCGGCAGAGAAGAACATCCGCAAGGTGCTCCGCAACCATCCCAACGTCCAGTCCGCCGAGGAACTCATCCGCCTGTCCCTGCGCGAGTAGGCGTCAGGACGCCAGGTGCCGGAGCTTGTCCGGGTTGCGCACCACGTAGATCCGCCGGATGCGCCCGTCTCCCACCTCGAACGCCCACGCGCCGTCGACGGCTGCCCCCCGGAAGGCGATGAACCCCGGTCGTCCGTTGATCGTCGCCCGTTCGACGCGGAGGTCGGAAGGAGCCTTGCGGAGGATGCCGAGCATGAAGCGCGCCACCTTGTCGCTCGTGACGATGGGCCGCAGCGCAGCCAGCACCTTGCCGCCGCCGTCGGTCGTGAGCGTCACGTCGTCGGCCAGCACGTCGAGCAGCCCCTCCATGTCGCCGTCCCGGCAGGCCGCCAGAAAGCGGTCGACCAGGCGCGCGTGCTCGTCGGCGGACGGCTCGAACCGGGAGCGTTCTGCGGCCACGTGCTCGCGGGCCCGCTGGGCGATCTTCCGGCAGTAGACAGCGCTCTGCCCCACCATGGGCGCGATCTCGGCGTAGTCGTACCCGAACACCTCGCGCAGCAGAAAGACGGCGCGCTCCGTGGGCGTCAGCGTCTCTAGCACCAGCAGCAGCGCCATCGAGAGCGCGTCGGCCAGTTCCGCCGGGTGATCCGCCCGGCCCGGCGCCAGCGGCTCCGGCAGCCACGGCCCGACGTACTCCTCCCGCCGCACCCGGGCCGACTTGAGATGGTCGAGGCACAGCCGCGTGATGATCGTCGTGAGGTACGCGCCGGGATTTTGCACCTCCGCCGTCGCGGCGTGCCATCGCAGATACGCCTCCTGCACGAGGTCCTCGGCGTCCGCCACGGTCCCCACCATCCGGTACGCGATGCCGAAGAGGCGGTCGCGGTGCTGTTCGAAGAGATCCAGGTCGTTCATGCCGGGAGCGCCGTGGTTTCGAGGAAGGCGTCGTCGAGGTCGACCCGGACGCAGGCCGTGGCGTAGCCGAGGGCGCGCTTGACGACGGGAAACACCTGAGCGCTGGCCAGCGCGTAGGCCAGATCGATGAGTCCGGCGTCCCCGTACCGATCCCGAAGCTGCTCGCGCAGGGCCGCGTCGTCCTGCTGCTGGACGACGGCGCGGGCATAGCGGTAGACCGCGGCCAGGGCGGCGGGAAGCTGGTCGGGCCGGTCCTGGAGCACGGCGCGCACGACCTCAGCGGCGACGCCCTCGTCGCGGGCGGCATTGACGCCGATCTGCACGCACGTTCCGCAATCCTGGGCCCGGACGGCCACCAGGGCCGCCACGTGAAACGCCGCGGCAGGCACCACGCGGCGGTAGCGGGCCATCGGGAGAAACAGTGCCAGGACGGCCGCGGCGGAACGGGACGTCTCGGCGATGTGGTGCAGGTACGCGAGCGACATCTCGTAGCGCTGCTCCTGGGCACGAATCTGACGATGTATGAGGGGCTTCAGCATGGAACGGGTCGATGCGTCATGAGACAAGCTACGTCGGCGTACGCCGTCATCTGTCATGACGAGAGACCCCGGCCTGGCGTGACATACTTGCAGCGCCCCTAAAATATTAAGATATTGTAAAGTCGTCTCTTCGCCCGGCGTCTCGGGCTGCAGTTCCCATTCCATCCCCTCTCACCCGACCGCTCTCGTCCCATGAAACGCGTGTTCAAGTGGCTGGGCCTCGGCCTGGCCGGGCTCGTCGTCCTGCTTCTCGTAGCCGTAACCGCACTCTATTTCGTCGGCAGTTCCAAGGTCGACGCCGCCGTCGCCGTCGACGACGAGGCGCTGACCATCCCGACCGACTCCGCCACCCTCGCGCGGGGCAAATACCTCGTCACGACGCATGCCTGCCAGGAATGCCACGGCGCCACCTTCGAAGGGCGCGTCTTCGCCGATGCGCCTCCGTTCCTCGCCGTCGCCACCAACCTGACGCCGGGGAAAGGCGGCATCGGGGCGGCGTACACGGCGGCTGACTGGGAACGCGCCATCCGGCACGGCATCGGGGCCGACGGGCGTGGGCTCAACCCGATCATGCCGTCGAAGCTCTACCATGCGTTGAGTGACGACGAGATCACGGCCATGATCGCGTATCTCCAGACGCTGCCGCCGGTCGACAACGAACTGCCGCCATCGGAATTCCGCCCGCTCGGGCGCGTCATCGCCGGCACGGGCGGCCTCTACACGGCCAGCGCGGAGATCGATCATGCCGCGGTCCATCCGTCGACGGCTCCACCGCACGCCGCGACGGTGGACTACGGCCGCCATCGCACGAGGACGCTCTGCACCTACTGCCACGGCGCCGACTTCCAGGGCGGCCCGCCCGTGGAGCCGGGCACCCCGCCGACGCCCCCTCTCAATGCCGTCACGGGCTGGACGCTGGAGGAGTTCGCAACGACGATGCGCACGGGGGTCACGCCCGGCGGCAAGGAGCTGAATCCGGTGGTGATGCCGTGGAAGGCGTTCCAGCACATGGACGACGCCGAGATCGAAGCGCTCTACCGGTACCTCACCGAGGAAGCCCTGAGCGATACCGCCACGATGGCGGCCTCGCACTGACCGGTTCGTGCCTCTCGTCTTTTTAAATCGGCGGCGTCCCGCGCACAGCCCCCGTACGCGGTAGAGACGACCGGGCCGGTCGTCTCTACGGTGCTAAGTGGAATCAACCAAGAACATTAGCGTCCCACCCCTCACGGTCTCGCTTGGGTCCTCTCCTTCCGCGAAGGAGAGACAGAGAGGATGTCCGTTCACAGGCCGCCTCAGCAGTGCACATCCCTCTTGTTCTCCCTTCGGGAAGGGAGAGACGCTGCCCCTGGCGTTGCGGCGAGCAGCACCGACGTGCTAATCAGCTTTCATGGATCTACATAGACAATCAGGTGGGAGGCGTTAACGGCTAGCTGCGGTGCGGCAGCCGGAACGTGATGGGCAGCGACATCTTGACCCGGACGGCCTCGCCACGCTGGTGGCCGGGCGTAAACCGCACCTGCCGGACGACGCGCAGCGCCTCGGCATCCAGCCCGGCGCCGAGCCCGCGCACGACGCGGGGCTGCTGGACGCGCCCGCCCTCGTCGACGATGAACTGGACGACGACGCGCCCCTCGACGCCCGCCTTGCGGGCAAGTTCGGGGTAGCGCAGCCGCTCCTGCACGGACGACAATCCCCCGATCAGCTCCGGCATCTGCTCGACCACGACGAACGGCTCCTTGTGGACCGCAGGCGCCTCGCGTTCCACGATGGCTCGCTCGCTGGCCTCGGCAGACCTGGCAGGCGCCTCCATCGCCTCGGTGCGCAGGATGTCATGCCCCAGCACGGTCAGGTGCATCGGCGGGGCGAGCCAGCGGTGCACCTGATATCC
>JAAAOL010000218.1 GCA_009908885.1 Bacteroidota bacterium
CTGCTCCTTGTAGTACTGCGTGTAGAACGTCGCCACGCCGTAAGCCTGAGCGTAGGGCATCTCCAGCGTGTCGGCCACGAGCTGGATGACTTCCGGCGGCAGCCAGCCGAACTTCTTCTGCGCCAGCCAGAGTCCTTTCATCACCGCGGCCTCGTTGGTCGGGTACTGCTCCCGGAACCGCGCGATCAGCCGTTTCTCTCCGTCGGTCCACGTGAGCTGGTCCTCCGTAAAGACCGGCTCCGGGCTCCGATCCGGCAGCGGCGCCATTTCTTTGGTGATGTCAGCCATGTTTTGGGTTGCGGGTTGAGGGTTGCAGGTTGCGGGTTGTAGCGTCGAAACTCGAAACCCACAACGCGTAACACGAAACCTGATTTATTTGTCCGATTCGCCCATGACGGGGTCCAGCGAGCCGATGAGCACCACGATGTCGGCCACGGGGTGGCCCTCCATCATGTATTCGAGGCCCTGCAGGTTCGAGAAGCAGGGCGACTTGATCCGCACCTTGTACGGATGGCCCGTGCCGTCGCTCTGCAGGTAGAAGCCCAGCTCGCCCTTGGGGCTTTCGATGGCGTGGTAGCTCCACGCGCCCTTGGGCGGGGTCACGCCCGTGTCGGTGTACATGAAGTCGTGAATCATGCCCTCCATCGAGTAATAGACTTCCTCTTTGGACGGATAGGCGTGCTTCGCGTCGTCGGTGCGGATGGGGCCTTCGGGCAGGCGGTCGAGGCACTGCTCGATGATCTTGATCGACTCCAGCATCTCCTCCATGCGGACGAAGTAGCGGGCGAGGCAGTCGCCCTCGGTGCGCATCGGGATGTTGAAGTCGACGTCGTCGTACTTGAGGTAGGGCTCGAAGCGGCGGAGGTCGTACTCCACGCCGGAGGCTCGCAGGTTGGCGCCGGTGAGGCCCATCTCCATGGCCTCCTCGGCGGTGATGACGCCGACGCCCTCGTTCCGCTCGATCCAGATCCGGTTGCGGTTGAGGAACTTGCGCCAGCCCTCGATCACGTCCGGGTAGCGCGCCACGAAGTCGCGCAGCAGGGCCAGCGACTCGGGCGTCAGGTCGGAGGCGATGCCGCCGATGCGGCTGTGCGAGACCGTAAAACGGGCGCCCGCGATGTGGTCGAAGATCTTGTAGATGTCCTCGCGGCCCTGGAACGTCCACAGGAAGACCGAGACGGCCCCGGCGTCCATCAGGCCCACGCCCAGCCACAGCATGTGCGAGGAGATGCGGGCCAGCTCGCACAGCATCGTGCGGATCCACTGGGCGCGCTCGGGCACCTCAATCCCGGCCAGCTTCTCCACGGCCAGGCACCACGCCACGTTGTTGGAATAGGGCGAGAGGTAGTCCATGCGATCCGTGTAGGGCATGAACTCCTGGTACGTCTTGTGCTCGGCCAGCTTCTCGATGCCGCGATGCAGGTAGCCGATGTCGATGACGCACTTCTCGATCATCTCGCCGTCCAGCTTGACGACGCAGCGCAGCACGCCGTGCGTGGCGGGATGCTGCGGCCCGATGTTGAGCGACATCTGATGCTCCAGCGGGTCCTCGGTCTCGGCCGGGGCGCCGTCGCCGCCCGCGTGGCGCTCTTCCAGCCAGGCGTGCTTGCTCTCCAGCCGCTTGTAGATCGCCTCGTTGTGGCGGGGCCAGAAGCTGAAGGCGTCGCCCATGTCGGTGGCGGCGCCCAGGATGCCGGATCCCAATGAAGTAGTAGCCATGGCAGTCAGTCAGTATGCAGAAGCTGGCGGCGCGCCAGCGGTCAGGCGTGGTCGTCGTCGGTGTCGGGCTCCTCAGTAGGCTCTTCGTAGCTCTTGACGGGCGTGCTGCCGTGCGCGGCGGCGAACGGGTCCATCGTCAGGTCGCCGCCCGGCGACTGGGCCGGCAGCGGCAGCGACCCAGGAATGCCGAGGAGCGGGAATTCCTTGCGCTGCGGGTAGTACTCGAAGTCTTCCGGCATGTACATGCGGCGCATGTCCGGGTGCCCGTCGAAGACGATGCCGAGCATGTCGTACACTTCACGCTCGTTCCAGTTGGCGGCCCGCCAGACGGTCGCCACGCTAGGCACGTGCAGGTCGTCCTCGTCCACCCGCACCCGGAGGCGGAGGCGCTTGCGGGCTTCGATGTTGACGAGGTTGTAGATGACCTCGAAGCGGTCCTCGTCGGTAAAGCGGTCCACGCCGCCGCAGTGGACGAAGTAGCGAAAGCCGAGATCGTCCTTCAGATACCGGGCGATCTCCCGCAGCTGCGCTTTGTCCACGAAGACGGTGTGTTCGCCCGCGTAGACCACCACGTCGCCGATGGCTTCGCCGAACTGCTCGCGCAGGGCCTCCACCACCTCGGGCACGTGGGTCGTGCGCTTGGCATGCGGATTCTCCTGGTCCGGGCGCGGCTCGTCGACCGGCGTGAAGTGGAACTTCAGCGTCTCGTGGGCCGCCGGGGTCGTCTTGGTCTCTATGTTCTTGGCGTCGTCGCGCATGGCGAAGCATCGAAGTTCGAAGGCCGAGGGGCGCGTGTAGGCTGTCGAAGGCGAAAACGGGCGCCTCAGCCGGAAGCGCGCGTCACTGGTTGTAGAGCACGTCCGGCGTGATGGCCTGCTCGCCCTCGGGCAGCAACACGTTGTTGTTCTGCGTCAGCGGGGCGGGGCGGCGCTGGCCCGTCTCGTAGTCCTGCACCACGGAGTACTCGTTGCGGATCTTCTCCTGAATGTCCATCAGCGCGTGGACGACGGCCTCCGGGCGCGGCGGGCAGCCGGGGATGTAGACGTCGACGGGCAGGAAGTTGTCGCAGCCCTGCACGACGCCGTAGCACCGGTGCATGCCGCCGGTCGAGGCGCACGCGCCCATGGCGATGCACCACTTGGGATCGGCCATCTGGTCCCAGACGCGGCGGATGGCGTGGGCCATCTTGTAGGACACCCACCCGGCCACGATCATCAGATCGGCCTGGCGTGGGGAGAAGCGCATCGCTTCGCTGCCGAAGCGGGCGGCGTCGTACTTGGGGCCGGCGAAGGCCATCATCTCGATGGCACAGCAGGCCAGGCCCATCGGCATGGGCATCAGCGAATTGGAACGGGCCCAGTTGAGCACCGCGTCGACGCGGGTGGTCAGGTAGCCCTCCTGCAGGTCAAAAGCCATAGTCGTGGCGGGGTCAGGTCTGCGGCTCGGTCATGGCGCGGGGAAACGCGCGTCCCCGGCCTCGTAGCGTGCGGATTTTAATGGTGGGGGCAAAGCAGGGTTTCCCTGGCGACGGCCCGTCGCCGGGAAGTTTCAAAAAAGATTGAAAGCGGCGCGAGGAGGAACGATGCAGGCGGAAACCGGCGATAGATGTGCCGTCGGCTCAATCGAACTCCAGCCCGCCTTTCTTGATGTCGTAGAGCAGCCCGATGCCGAGGATGAGGACGAAGAAGACGATCACCACGGTCACGCCGAGGGCCGCGCCGGGGCTGGCGGCCAGAAACTCCTGGAAGCTGACGGCCCACGGATACATGAACACGACTTCCACGTCGAAGACGATGAAGATCATGGCCACGAGGTAGAACTTGACCGAGTAGCGCTCGCGGGCGGTCCCGACCGGGTCCATCCCGCTCTCGTAGGCCATCGTCTTGATGCGGTTGGGCCGCTTGGGCCCGAGGAATTTGCCCAGGTTGAGCAACGTCAGCGCGAGGCCCAGGGCCAGCGCCATCATGATGAACAGGGGGATGAAGTCCGTCAGCATATCTCGTGCGGGCAGCGGGGCGTGGGAAGCATTCTAAGCTACTGAGCCCATTCCTCGCCCGTCGTGAAGTTCCTTAAAAAAGTGATTAGGAGGCGAGGAGTCGACGAGACAACGCATCGACGAAGTAGACAGCGGCGCCTCTCCCACGTCGGTTCCTCGCGTCGCCGTCTCCTCGATTCATGACCCTACATGCTGTACGTCAGCCGGGCGATGGCCATGCGTCCGAGTTGGGGCGCGCCCACGTACTGGCGGTGCCGGTTGTCCAGCGCGTTCTGCACGGACACGTCGAAGCGCAGCCCCGGCACGTAGCGCGTGAAGTCATACCCGGCGCCGACGTCCAGCAGGAAGTAGCTGTCCACCTCGCCCACGTAGGGGCCGGAGAGCACGGGGAAGCCTTCGTTGTAGCGGCCCGAGACGTTGACCGAGACCCCGCCCGGCACGGCGTAGCTGGCGCTGCCGCGCACCTTCAGCGTGGGGGCATTGAGCGCCACGGCCAGGCTGGCGTCATTCTCGTCCAGCTCCTCGTTGTCGAAGAAGTCGTCGCTCACCACCGAGACGTTGCTGGAGACGCTGATGCGGTCCGTCGCGTTGACCTGCACCGTCGCGTCGACGCCCCAGTAGGAGAGGGTGCCGAAGTTGCGGTACGCCAGGAAGCCCGCCACGGTGTTGGGGTCGTCCGCCAGCGGCTGGTCCGGCTGCACGACGCCCACCGGGGTGCCGGACAGCTCGTCGCCCGCCGCCTCGCCGATGAGGGCCGCCGCCTGCTCCGGCGTCAGGCCGAGCGACTGCAGGAAGCCCTGCACCTGCGGGTCACCCGCTGCGGCCTGCTCGATGATGGGCGCCAGCGTCCGCGTCAGGTCGCCCGCCAGGCCAAGCGGCAGCGCCAGCGGCGACTCGATGACGAGCGGGCCGACGAAGTCTTGCTTGCTCACCACGTACCCGTCGATGCCGAACAGGATGCGGTTCCGGAAAACACCCTTGTAGCCAGCCTCGATGGTCTGGCTCGTCGTCGGCTGGAGCGGATCGATGTCCACCGGCTCGGCGAGGTCCCCGAACAGGTTGGTCTCGCCGCGCGGCAGGGTGAGTACGCCGGACGTGGTCGTGCCTGCGTTCTGCACGGCGGGCACGAGCCCGAGCAGCACCTGGGCGAGCCCTTCCCGCTGCTCCGGCGTGAGGGGTGGTAATGGGTCAGGAAGATCTCCACCGCTGCGCAGCGTCTCCGCGAATTGATTGGCGACGAGCCCGTAGATCGGTCCTACCGGGATGGCGTCCAGCGGCACCTGCTCGCCGAAGAGCCCGGGGATGGGCAGCGAGAAGGCGACGGAGCGCGTCTCGCGGAAATTACTGAAGGTGAAGCCGTCCACCGAGCCGCGCCCCCGGAAGAGCAGCGTGTAGCCGCCGCCCAGCGGCACGGTGCGGGCCGGGATGTCGAGAAAGAGCGAGTTGGTGCCGGGCGACGAGAACGCGCGGTTGTAGGTGGCGCGCAGCGAGTGGCCGGGCACGGGCTTGAAGACGAGGGCGGCGCGCGGCGAAATCTGCAGGTCCGAGTCGATGTTGTTGTAGTCCGCCCGCAGCGCCAGCGTCACGTCGAGCTGCTCCGTCAGGTCCGTGGCCGACTGCACGTAGGCACCGTACTCGGTGATCGTGTCGTCGTCCTCGTTGCGCCCGTTGATGGTGCCCTCGGTGTCGGGCTCGGTGTTCTCGAAGTCCGCCCCGACGATGAACTGCTGCCGCTCGTTCCAGGTGGAGAAGTCGTACTGCGCCTGCGCGTTGATCTGGACCGAGTTGTCCACCACCGGATCGGGCACACCGTCCTGGTCGAGGTCGGTCGCGTAGACGAACGAGTCGCCCGCGTTATTGCGGTTCAGGAAGGCCTGGGCGAAGAAGCCGCCCGACCGCAGGCGGAGCTGGCCGTAGGAGTAGCCGAAGTTGTCGCCCTGCACCGTGCCGATGCCGGTCAGCACCGTCGCGTTCAGCGCCGAAAAGCCCGCGTTGGCCGAGAGCAGCGTCTCGTCGTTGATGCGGTACTGGAGGAGGCCGTTCACGTTGTATTTCGAGAAGCCGTTGTCGCGCGGCACGATGTCGTCGGCGATGGCGGAGGCGTCCTCCGGGTCGTCGGGATCGAACTCCCAGTCGTCCGCGCGGGTGTAGGCGCCGGTGATCTTGTAGCCCAGGTTCTCACCCACGACGCCCGCGTGGCGCAGCTGCCCGTCGAAGAGCGACCGCTCGCCACCGCTGACGGCCACCGTCGTGCCGGGATAGGTGAACGGGTCCTTCGTGATGAAGTGGATAACGCCCGCGTCCACGCCCGCCCCGTAGAGCGCCGACCCCGGCCCGCGCACCACCTCGATGCGCTCCAGATCCAGCGTCATGCCGGGCATGATGCTGTACACGTTGGCCCCCAGCGACGGGACGGCCGACTGCCGGTAGTCCGTCAGCACGAAGGTGGCTCCGGAGAACGCGTTGTTGAAGCCCCGCAGCGACACCTCGCTCCGCTGCACGCCCGTCTCGGCGATGTCTACGCCCGTCGTCGTCCGCAGCACCGACACCGACGACGGCGCCACGTCCCGCTCGATCTCCTGCGCGCTCAGCACCGACACCGAGGCCGGCGCGTCGAGCACCTTCTCGGCCTGGCGGGAGGCCGTCACCACCACCGGGTCCAGATCGATGCCTGCGCGGAGGGCGGCATCCACCGTCATCGTCTCGCCCGCCGCCACGGTGATCGTGCGCTGGGTCGTCTGATAGCCGGTGTAGCTGAAGGCCAGCGTGTGCTCGCCCGGCGCCACGTCTTCGATCCGGTACTCCCCGTCGATGTCGGTCGCCGTGCCCTGCGTCGTGCCATCCAGGATCACGTTGGCCCCGATGAGCGGCTGACCGTCCTGCGCGTCGGTGACGGTCCCCACGATGGTGGCATCCTGCGCGGCGGCAGCGGGGACGAGCAGCATGCAGGCAGCGAGCAGCGAAAGCAGGCGGAGCGGCCCGATCCGGCGGAGTACAGGAGCGGTCGTAAGCATGAGGACGGTTCGGCGTGATGACAGGAGGATCGGTAGAGCGGCGGCCCGCATCAGCGTCGGCGGGCCGAGTATACGATAACGTACAGACACGAACGTGCACATCCGCCACCTGAACGGGTAGGTTGCGAGCACGCGGCACCCGAAGCGCTTCCGCATGGCAGCAGAGCGGAGGCGAAGTTAGGCCATCTTAACCAAAAGTTAAAGGATGGAATGGGGATGTGGTAGGGGAAATGGGCGAATGGCGCGTCCCTCTTGTGACTGATCGATGCAGGTGGCACATTGGAGGTGATGCGTGACGCGTGATGCGTACTACTGATTCAGATGGTTGATGTCCGGATCCTGGTGTCGCCTGTCGTGGTGCGTGGTCCGTAGTGCGTGGTGGGGAAGGGCCATCGCTCCATCAGCGCTTTTTCACGCATCACGCAACACGCAACACGACAGGCTACACGAAGCCATACGGACATCGCCACACGAAAACGGTATAA
>JAAAOL010000203.1 GCA_009908885.1 Bacteroidota bacterium
CTTTTTGAGGGATAAGTCTATCTCTCTGGTCGATCTGAACTTCGACAGCTATCCCGATTTGGATAAACTGCTAGCGCGTAGCTGGGATGGGCGGTCCGAAGCACATGACATCTGGTTGTTTGAGCCTGACTCAAGCCGCTTCGTCTACAGCGAAGCGTATTCTGATCGTCTTGGGCACTATGCCGTGCAGACCGATGAGCGAACGCTCCGGTCCGGATCGGTTACGGGATGTGGAGGGTATTGCTACACGAGTCACGTGTATCGTCCGACGGCAGATTCCCTCTTGCTCATTGAGCGGACGAGACTCTATCATGATCTCGAAAAGGATACGATGATGTTCAAGCGAGAGAAGCTCATAGACGGGCGTATGGTCGTCGTCGAGCATAGTCCGCACTGAGCACTCGGGTAGAATTCGGTTTAAGCTCGGTGCTGGGGTCCTTCGCGCGGGATCCCTCGGGCACCTTTCGGGACGGGTAGCCGTACCGCACGCTCACCCTGTAGCACAGCGCCCCATCTCCACGTGATCGTCGACGTCGTCCTGCCGCTGCCCGTCGAGCAGACCTACACGTACCGCGTGCCGTCGGCGATGGCGGACGACGCGCGTGTCGGCTGCCGCGTGCTGGTGCCGTTCGGGCCGCGCCGCATGACGGGGCTGATCGTGGCGCACCCCCCGGAGCAGTCGCCGGACGACTTTCCCTTCACGGTGAAGGCCGTGCTGGACGTGCTGGACGAGACGCCCGCCTTCACGCCCGAGATGCTGCGCCTGACCCGTTGGATGGCGGACTACTACGTGTGCGCCTGGGGTGAGGTGGTGAAGGCCGCGCTGCCCTCCGGCACCGACGTGGAGGAGCGCCGCCGCCTGGCCCGCACGGACACGCCGCCCGGCGACTGGGCCGACCACGCGACGGCGCGGGCCGTGCTGCGCTACCTGGAGGCCCACGACGAGGCGACCGTCTCCGGCGTGCGACAGCAGGTGGGCGACGTGCCGCTGGCGCTCCTGCGCCGCCTGGAGCGCGACGGGCTACTCACGATGACCAAAGAGCTGACGGCGCCGAAGGTGCGCGTCAAGACCGCGACGCACCTGCGCTTCGCCCCGGCCTTCCAGCATCCGAGCGCGCCCAAGGACCTGAAGGCCCAGCTGCGCGGGCACAAGCAAGTGGCCGTCATCGAGGTGATGGCGGGCTTCCGGGCCGAGGGCGTGCGGGAGCCGCCCCAGACCGACGTGATGGACCGGGCGCAGGCGGCCCACAGCACCGTCCGCAGCCTGCTGGACAAAGGCATGCTGGAGGCCGTCCAAAAAGAAGTGCTGCGCACGCCGCTGGGCGACCTGCCCGCCCCGCCGACGCCGCCCGAGCGCGTGCTGCACCCGGCGCAGCAGCAGGCCCTCGACGCCCTCACCGAGGCCGTCGCTGCCGAGCGGTTCGAGACGTTTCTGCTGCACGGCGTCACCGGGAGCGGCAAGACGGAGGTCTACATCGCCGCGCTCAAAGACGTGCTGGCGCGCGGCAAGACCGGCATCATCCTGGTCCCCGAGATCGCCCTGACGCCGCAGACCGTGCAGCGCTTCCGCGCCCACTTCGGCGACCGCATCGCCGTGCTGCACTCGCGCATGAGCCTCGGCGAGCGCTACGACGCGTGGCGCCATCTGCGCAGCGGTCGGTTCGACGTCGCCATCGGGCCGCGCTCCGCCGTGCTGGCGCCGCTCGACGATCTGGGACTCATCGTGGTGGACGAGGAGCACGAGCCGTCGTACAAGCAGTTCGACCCCGCCCCGCGCTACCACGCCCGCGACGTAGCCGTGGTGCGCGCCCTCCGCAACGACGCCGTCTGCATCCTCGGCTCCGCCACGCCCAGCCTGGAGAGCATCTGGAACGCTCGGCAGGGCAAATACACGCTGCTGGAGATGCCGGACCGCGTCCCCGTGCCGGGCCACGACGCCGCCCCGCTGCCGCCCGTGCGCATCGTGGATCTGACGCTGGAGCGCAAGAAGCACCGGCTGGAGGGCGCCCTCTCCGAGACGCTGCGCGAGGCTATTCGCGTCCGCCTGGGGCGGAACGAGCAGGTGATTCTCCTCCAGAATCGACGCGGCTACGCGCCCGTGGTGGAGTGCCAGGACTGCGGGTGGACGCCCATGTGCCACGACTGCTCGGTGTCGCTCACCTACCACAAGGCCAAGCGCCACCTGCGCTGCCACTACTGCGGCCGCGCACGGCAGCTTCCGCGCGCCTGTCCGTCGTGCGGTTCTCGCGACCTCGCCCAGCTCGGGCAGGGCACGCAGCGCGTCGAGGAGGAGCTGGCCCAGGTCTTTCCAGAGGCCACGGTCGCCCGCATGGACCTGGACACGACGAGCCGCAAGGACGCGCACCACACTATCCTGTCGCGCTTCGGGGAGGGCGAGGCGGACATCCTGATCGGCACGCAGATGGTGGCCAAAGGGCTCGACTTCCCGCGTGTGACGCTGGTGGGCGTCGTGAATGCAGACGTGGGGATGCACCTGCCCGACTTCCGGGCCGAAGAACGCACGTTTCAATTGCTCACCCAGGTGGCGGGCCGCGCCGGTCGCGCCGAGTTGCGCGGGGAAGTGCTACTGCAGACGCGCCAGCCCGACCATCCGGTCTTCCAGCACGTGCTGGAGCACGACTACGCCGCCTTCGTGGAAGAAGCCCTGCCAGACCGTCGCCGCTTCGGCTATCCGCCGTATGCCCACGTCGTCGGCGTCGAGTTTCGGGGGCCGGAGGAGGACGCTGTGCAGCAGATCGCTCAGCGGTGGACGACGGTGCTCTGCCAGGCGTTGGGGCGGGAGGAGGACGATCCGGTGGAGGTGCTGGGCCCCGAGCCGGCGCTCGTCGGACGCGTCAAGCGGCAGTACCGTTACCACACCATTCTCAAGGTGCCGCGGGGCCGACGGACGCCACGCATTCAAGAGGTGCTGCGCGCGGTCAACGACGAGGTCGGCTCGCTCCCCAAGAACAGCCGCCTCGCCATCGATGTGGACGCCATCGGCCTGTTCTGACGGGTGGGCGCGTTCCTGGTGTCGGGCCGGAGACGCCCGGTCGCGCTACATCTGGTTCCGCGCGGCGAGCGCCTTGCGGACGGCCTCGATGCCATCCTGCGGAAGGGCGGGCAGGGACTCCTGCGGGACGTGCTCCGCCTCCTCTTCCATGTCTTCCATGGCCTCTGCCGTCTCCTCCGCGTCGGTCTCGGAGGCGGGCTCTTCGCCGTCGCTGAGCAGATCCTGGAGTTGCTCGTTCCCGAGAAACTTAATCACCTCGATCAGCGCATGGCGGACTTTGGTGTACTTCTCGATGGTGGCGTCGACGGATTCGAGTTCGGCCTTCAGGGATTGCAGCGTCTCGCTCTTGCTGGGCATGGCGCGTAGGGAATCAGAAGATGGCGGTACACGGAATAGAAGATATCGTCAACATACCAAAAGTCTTTAAGCCGTACCACCCTGTCGTTCGCGCCCAGATGATTACCAGAGGGCAGAGCGTCCACACGAATTTCGCGAGCGGCGGGTGGAACAACCCGAAAAAGGCATCATTGAACGAGATCCGGAAGGGCAAGTCCCGTACGGCCAGCTCCCTCTGAACTCCGTCAGGGCCGGAAGGCAGCAGCGGTAGGAGGTCGCAGCGGCGCGATACGGGTCGCTTGTCCTTCCTTTTTTTGTGTCCGTATCATGCGGTCCGTAGCCCATCAGGACCGCGCGATGGCTGCCTCGCCTCCAGCACCATGCCCACGGATCACGCCCCGATCGACGCCGACCGCATCGTCGCCTACTACGAGGCGTGCGAAGCCGGGTACCGGCAGGTGTGGGACCTGGAGCACAGCGGGGCCATGCATTACGGCTTCTGGGACGAGAGCACGCGGACCCTCCGCCAGGCGCTCCGCCGTGAAAACGAGGTGCTGGCGGCTAGGGTAGACGTTCAGCCAGACGACGCCGTGCTGGACGCGGGGTGCGGCGTGGGGGGGAGCAGCCTTTTTCTGGCCGAGGCAGTCGGCTGCCGGGTGACGGGCATCACGCTCAGCCCGCGTCAGGTGCAGGCCGCCCGCGCGCAGGCCCGCCGCCGCGCCCTGGACGACCGCACGCAGTTCCACGCGATGGACTTCACCCGGACGGACTTCGCGGACGCGTCGTTCGACGTCGTCTGGGCCATCGAGAGCGCCTGCCACGCCGCCGACGAAGGGGCGTTTCTGCGCGAGGCCTTCCGCGTGCTGCGTCCGGGCGGCCGCCTCGTCGTAGCCGACGGCTTCGCCACAAAAGCCAGCTATCCGCCCGCCGAGGCGCGCCTCATGCAGCGCTGGCTCAGCGGCTGGGCGGTGGATCGGCTCCCCACGGCGAGGGCGTTCATGGTCGAGGCCCAGCAGGCCGGGTTCCAGAACGTCACCGTCGAGGACGCCTCGGCGCGGGTGATGCCCTCGGCGCGGCGGCTCTTTCTGATTGCGTTCGCCGCCATCCCGTACGCCAAGGCGAAGCAGTGGCTCGGCCGCATCACGGCGTGGGAGTTCGGCCACTCGCGCGCGATGCACTACCAGTACCGGGCGCTCCGGCGCGGGCTGTGGCAGTACGGCATCGTCACGGCGCGGAAGCCGTGAGGCGTTTAAGACTCATCGTTCCGGCTCGCCGGAAGCTGAAACCGAGTCTGCCCTGCCCTCGTTTGTAGCTACAAGCGACGATAAGTAGCTCTTTATACCGTTTTCGTTTGGCGATGTCTGGATCGCTGAGAACGTGATGCGTATTGCGTGACGCGTGAAAAAGCGCTGATGGAGCGATGGCCCTTTCCCATCACGCACCACGCAACACGTACCACGCACCACGACAGGTGACACCAGGATCCGGACATCAACACGCTGAATCCGTATTATGGTGAAGCAGGCAGGCCCATGAAGCAGACGACGGCGGGCATCCGAGAACTCAAAAATCATCTCAGCGCCTACCTGCGGCGGGTCAAGGCGGGCGAGACCATCACGATCACCGATCGGGGGACGCCCATCGGCCAGATCGTTCCGACCAGGGGCGACGGGCGGACGGTGGAGGAAAAGCTGCAGGCGCTCCGAGAGGCTGGCCTGGCGGAGTGGAGCGGCGCAACGCTTCAGCCGCGTGATCCGATCGCCGAGGTGCACGGCGACCGCATGGTATCGGACCTGTTGCTCGAAGATCGTCGGTAGGCATGAACCTGTACCTCGATGCCAGCGCACTGGTCAAGCGGTATCTCCGCGAGCCGGGAACGCCGGAGGTCCAGCAGGCCATCGCGGATGCACGCAGCATCGCGACGGTTATCGTTAGTCGGGTGGAGGTGGCCGCCGCGTTTGCGAAAGCAGCCCGGATGCAGGCGGTGACGCGCGACGAGGCAGGACGTATGCTCGGTGCCTTTCGGGATGACTGGAGCGACGTCTTCCGGCTCCATGTGAGTACCGCCGTCGCCCGCCGCGCCGAACGCCTCGCCTGGGAAGACGACCTGCGCGGGTACGATGCGCTGCAACTCGCCGCCGCACTCATCTGGCAGGACGGCATCGGTGAAAGCGTCACGTTCGCCACGTTCGACGTCGATCTCTGGAAAGCCGCTGGGCGTCGCGGGCTGACTCAGTTTCCGGAGGATCTACCGGACGTGCTGCGCACCCGGCGGCAGCGATAAAGCTGTTCCCCTTGGCATGCTTATCCCCGCCGTAGCCGCCACGCCTCGTGTTCCAGCAGCAGGGCCAGCGAGTGGGCGCGGCAGCGGTAGTGCAGGTGAAACACCGGATGCTTCGCCAGCGCCCAGGTGACGCGGTTGTCGAGCGCGGTGAGGAGGCTGGCCGTGAAGAAAAAGAAGCGGTCCACTTCGTTGTCCAGCGATGCCGGGAGGCGGTCCACGGCGGGCGGAGCGCCGAGGCGCATCAGCGAGGTGGACAGGATCACGCGCTCCAGGTAGAGAGTCGTTTCGTCGAACTGACGTCGGAGGCGGCGCACGAGGTCGTCGCGGAGCGTGTGCAGGTACGGCACGTCGTAGGTGCCGACGAGCCGCGCGACGTGGTACAGGATGAGCGACGGACGCGGATACCACGGCGCGACGCGGAACGGCGCCGTCCGGTAGTCGCCCGATTCGATGGCGGCGGCGATGAACGTCAGCGTGTCGAGGTCGTGCCGGTTGAGCGGCAACTGGTGCTCGAAGACGACCAGCATCAGGTTGGTCAGCACGCACACGTCGAAGTCGAGCGGCATGCTGGGGTAGCCGAGCCACGTCGAGTACGCGCGCAGATGGCGGTAGCGCGGCAGCGTGTTCTGGATGGTGGCGTGCGTCCGGTTAGCGTGGAAGGGGAGGCGCTCCTGTTTCAGCCACACGGCGTCGGCGCGCGGGTGCGGCTTCGTCAGATACGCGTACGCCGTCGTGTCGATGTCTTCGGGCAGGCGGAAGTGCCGGAAGTGGGGGAAGATCGCGCCGTTCGGGAAGTAGCGCTCCGTCGGGTGGTTCTGCCAGTAGTTGTAGAGCGGGACACCTTCGTTGCCCAGGTATTTCGGATAGTTCGCCACGGCCCGCCGTGTCATGGCGTCCACGAGCGCCCGGCTGTCGGTGGAGAGGACGTCGCGCACCTGCTGGAGGGCGTAGATCACCACCGCCGTCATGAAGAGGCCGTCGTCCTCCACCTCGTACGGCAGAAAGCGGTAGCAGCGCTGCGACGGAAACAGCCCTTCCGAATAGCCGTCGTCTCCCTTAGATTGCAGCCGCGCGATCTGCTGGACCAGCGCGTCCATGCGGTCCCGCCCCGGCGCGAGGCGATGCAGCGTCGTCAGCACGTCGGGGCGGAGGGCAGGCATGGGCGAGACGTCGGGAAGCAGGGCGCGGTCCGTTGCGACGATACTCAGAACCGCCCGCAAGGGCAAGCGAATAGATGCAGGTTCCTTCCACGTCATCCTCGCCGTCGTATGATGCCATCGTCGTCGGGGGCGGCCCCGGCGGGGCGACGACCGCCGCCGTCATGGCCCGCGACGGCCTCCGCGTGCTGCTGGTCGACAAAGACACGTTCCCGCGCGACAAGATCTGCGGCGACGCGGTGGGCGGCAAGAGCTTCAGCGTGATGGAGCGCCTCGGCCTGCTGCCGCACCTGCAGGCCGCCGAGCAGACCGGCTCGTGGGGCGTCACCTTCACCGGCCCGTACGGCGATGCCGTGTCGATCCCGTTCACCACAGACACCGAGCGGACGGTGCCCCCGTG
>JAAAOL010000471.1 GCA_009908885.1 Bacteroidota bacterium
ATGCCGTCTCCCCCTGCCGATTGCACGTTCACGCCGTCGTCGGCCGCCGTCCCCACGAAGACGCCGTCGGTGCCCGCCGTGCTGACCGCCATGCCGTGGCTGCCGGACTGGTCCACGAACAGGCCGCTGCCCGTCTGTGCTTGCAGCACGTGCAGCCCGTGGGTGAACGCGTTGGCCACCCGCAGGGCGCTCTGGTTGGCGTTCTCGACGCGCAGGCCAAAGAAGCCCGACTCGACGAAGACCCCCGCCTCGTCGGCCTGGCCCACGTAGAGGCCGCTGCCCTGCGCCCCCTGCACCTCGACGCCGTGGTTCGCGCTGCTGCCGCTGGTCGTGCTCGGGCTGCCCGCCGCCTGGATATTGATTGCATCGCCAGCGGTAGCGGTGATAGATGCCCCGACGCTGTTGCTAGACGACACAAGAAGCCCAGCCGCATCGGTGGCGCTGAACTGCCCGGCCGATCCCGTGCCGGTGTTCTCCACGCTGAAGGCCGTGCCCGGGTCAGCCACCGACCCCGCGAACGGAAGCGTCAGCCCGCCGCCTCCGCCGCCCGAGGACGAGATCAGCACGTTGTCCGAGCCGTCGCGGGTGACCGTCACGTTGGTGCCGCCCTGGATCGCGTCCGGGTGGATCGCCGGCCCCGTCACGCCGTCGTCGGCCAGCCCGAGCGGATTGCCGGCGGTGCCGTCGCCAGTGAGCGTGGTGTTGGTGACGACGGTGCCGGTCGGGGCGGCCTGCCAGGTGGCGTTGCCGTTGGCGTCGGTGGTGAGCACGAAGCCGTTGGTGGCCCCCTGCGGCAGCGTGATCGTGCCGTCGTCGTTGACCAGCAGCAGCGTGGTGCCGCCCTGGTCCTCGATCTTGAAGACGGGCGTCTGTGCCTCGGCTATGAGCACGGGCAAGAACAGAAGCGCGGCGAGGAGCAGGACGAAGCGGGTTGGGTAAGTCATGGGATCAGGGCATCACGGTTGGGAAAACGAAACGGGTGGCAGGCCGAGGGCAACAATGCACGACACCGGGGTGGGACAAACTTTCGGAGTGCGCCGTGCGTTAAAAACCATGGTCCAATCTCTTTCGGTGAAGAGCGAACGCATCCTCATGGCTACTCCCGACCGCGTCCAGTTCAGCATGCGGCTCACCCGCGAGGAGCGCCGCCGCATCGCGCGCCTGGCCGAGCGCGAAGGCACCTCCGCCAAGCAGGCGCTGCTCCGCCTCGTGGACGAAGCCCTGGCCGACACGCCGGAGGCGCCGTATGACGCTCCGCCAGGCTCCCTGCTCGATGGCATCGAACACCTCGTGGGCTCCGTCGGTGCGGAAGACGATCCGCCCGACCTGGCTACCCACCCGAAGCACATGCAGGGTTTCGGGCGATGACGATCGTAGACACCGGACCGCTGGTCACGCTGCTCTATCGTCGTGAGGCGCATCACCGGTGGGTCGTCCGGCAGTTCGAGCAACTGACCGGTCCGCTCTACACCTGCGAGGCGGTCGTCTCGGAGGCGCACTTCTTGCTCCAGCCGATTGGGCAGGGCCGCGCGCGGTTGATGGAGTTGCTGGCGGCAGGGCGATTCGACCTCACCTTCTCCTACGCGTCCCACCAGGCCCGCGTGGACGCGCTCATGCAGCAATACGCCGACGTGCCGATGGCCTTCGCCGATGCCTGCCTCGTCACCCTGGCCGAGCAGACCGGCGGCCCGGTGCTGACGCTCGATGGCGACTTTCGCATCTACCGGGCGCATGGCGACCAGCGGCTTCAGGTCATTATGCCGTAGGCTATTCAGCATGACATTGCGGGGTAGCGGAACCGAGCGGACGATGGACTACTTGACGTTGACGAGCACCTCGATGACGCCCGTGCCAGGGCACTCGAACGGCGCGAGGGCCTTGCCGAGGATGGTGCCGGTCGGGTAGATCGGCACGCCGTCGACCATGACGGGCTCAGCCTTCATGGCGTGGCCCGGCGTGGCGGCCGTCACGAGCAGATCGCCCCGGCGGATAGGTGCTATACACGCAACCAGGGGAGAGAGGACGGCACCTCAGCGCTGTGCCGGGCCTTCGCGCACCTCGAAGGGCACGATGACGGGGTAGGCCCTGGCGTCGGCAGCGCGGCGTCCCTCGGCATCTTTCGGCAGGGCGAACAGCACCAGGGCGGGCTGGTCGCGCGTCCAGGCCTTCTCCAGCCCCACGAGCGGATCGTCGAAGGAGATGATGGGGTTTTCGAAGCCCACGAGCGGGTCATCGAACGAGATGATGGGGTTGTCGAAGCCCACCAGCGGATCGTCGAAGCCCACCAGCGGGTCATCGAAGGCGTCCCACGGCGCGCGTTTCATGCGGGCGGTGACCTCGGTGGGGGCGGACCGGGTCAGCGAGAGCACCTCGCCGCCCCGCACTACGCCGACCATGAAGACCACCTCGACGGGGTCGCGGCTGTCGACGGTCACCCGCGTGGTGCGCTCCAGCACCTGCCGCAGGCCCGCCGGATCGGTGTCCACCTCGGCGATGGTCGGCTCGAAATGCATGTTCACGATCCCGCTGGTAGCGGGTTTATCCTGCGCCTGCGCGGTGGTAGACCCCAGCAGGCCGCAGACGCATAGCATCAGGAGCACGATGGGGGTGTGGTGTGTGAATGGGCGTGGCATGGGCCTGTGGTTTCTTATTAGGTTGAGTGTGCGTTGGGAATCGGTGTTCATTTTTTCCTGGATGAAAAAACGAACCAAAAAAATCACGGCGGTGATGAACAGGGCTGACGTCCCCGCGTCCTTCGCTAAAATGAATCAAACTCGTTCGCACGCTCACTCAGACATGATTCATTTCGGGCGCTTCGGCCCCGGATTCGTCCAAACCCCCTGTTCATCAAGGCCGGAACGGTTCCTCTGCGAGGTCCGGCTTGGGAGCTTCCAATCAATTCTGGCAGATTGCCCGACATCCTCATGAGGAGGGCCTTTTTGAAAAAGAAGGACAAAGACAGAGCCCATCGCGTGTTCATTTCAGCAGGGTCATCCGGCGCGTCTGGACGTGCGCGCCTGCTTCTAGGCGGTACAGGTAGACGCCCGAGGGCAAGCCCGCGGCGTCGAACACGGTGGTGTGTGTCCCGGCGGGCAGCACGCCATTCACCAGCACCGCCACTTCGCGCCCGAGCAGGTCGTAGACGGCCAGGCGCACGTCGGCGGCCTCGGGCAGGGCGTAGCGGACCGTCGTCTGCGGGTTGAAGGGGTTGGGGTAATTGGCGTCGAGCGCGACGGCGTCCGGCAGGCCGGTCTCGCGCTCCACGTCGGTGGAGGTGGCGTCGGGAAGGCGGTAGAGGAAGGCGGCTCCTGCGTTTTCTGCCTGTTCATCATCCGAGGTGTTGCCGCAGAGCAAGCGGTCGTCGGTGAGCATTCGCCCATTATGGATCTGGCAGCCCTCCACGCGCATGCCATCGCTCCAGGTCCCATCCTCCTGTTGCAGGTACAGGTCGCTCCCAATCATGGCAAAAGGGCCGTCCAGCGCCACGTCGAAGGTGGTTGCCGGGAAGGAGCGCTCCGCTTCCCAGACGCCATTCGTCAACGCGAACAGGTGGACCTCGCCACTGTTGAGGGGGCCCGCCAGGGCCTGGTTACCGTCGAGGGCAACGCGCCACCCGAATCGTGCGCCTTCCTCGATGGTGTCGGGCACCAGGACGCTGTGCTCGGCCCAGACGTCGTACTCCAGAAGCTCATACACGAAGACAGTCCCCGAGTTATCTCCCTGTTCATCCATGGCATCAGCTCCCACGAAGGCAAAGCGTCCGTCGAAGGCGATGTCTTCCAACCCAAAATTGGCAGTGCAGGGACGTTGGTCCTGTTGAGAAAAGGGCTGGAGTGGTTCCTGCTCCTCCCACTGGTCACCCGCGCGTTTGAACACGTTGACGCCGCACGTTTCGTTGTCGTCGTTGCCAGCGAGCAGAAATTCTCCCTGTGCGGCTACCGCGCTGCCGAAAACAGACGCCCCGTCCGTCGTCAGCTTGGCGGTTTCAGTCCAGGTGCCTGCCTCGTCTCGCTCGAACACATAGACGGCTCCGTGGTCGGAAAAGCTGACGCCAGGGAGATCGTGGAACGGAGCCCCTACGTAGAGCCGTCCGCCGGCTACCGCTATCGCCGAGCCGAACCTGTCTTCAGTGGCCCCGTCGCTGGCTTCCAGCTTGGCGGTCTCGGTCCAGGTATCGTTCTCCTGCCGCTCGAAGACGTACACCGCGCCGCGCTGTTCATCGTGGTAGCTGGCACTTACGAAGGCGTGGTTGCCCTCCAGAGCCGTGTTCGCCCCAAAAAAATCACCCGCTTCGCCGTCACTCGCGGTGAGTTTGGCGATTTGTTCTATCTCCTGGGCGGAGGCTGGAGCGGCTGTCAGTAAGACGGCCAGCAGGCATAACATGGTCGATCTCCAGAGGGTCATCATGGCTCGTTCCTCACAGGGTGATCTCAGGTTGGATGGGGCGTGGCAAGTTGGGAGGGTGTGGGAGAGCGGTGCAGAAGCAGTGCGCCCCTTTCCCCCACGCTCCCGCTCTCCCCTTCACCGCTTCCCAGAACCCGTTACTGCTGCGGCAGCTTGGCCAGGCGGATGAGGTAGCTCTCGCCGACCCAGTAGCCCGTGAACGGCGGCTTCCTGGGGGCCGGGTTGTTCTTCTGCGCGACGACGCTGAGGTCGTAGACACGGGCAGCGCTGCTCTCGCGCCAGAGCGGCTTGGTGGCCGCTACGAACACGGGCAAGCGCCACTGGATGACCTGCCCGACGGGGTTGTATTCGGCGGGCTGCCAGCCGCCGCGCACGGCCACAGCCAGCACGTCGACGTCCGGCTTGGCGCCCCACTCCTCGTGGCCGCGGAAGAACGCCAGCAGGTCGTCGGCGAAGTGCGTAGGGGCGCCGCCCGCGTGACCGGGCCACGCGCCCGCGTCGATCTCCTTCTCTACGCCCTCGCGCACGTCGTCGATGTAGTCGTCGATGCGGATCAAGAGCGCGTTGACGTCCTCGTTCTGCGGGTCGAACCAGTGGGCCAGCTCCATGTAGGCCTTCACCTTCTGCGCCTCCTTCACCCGGATCTCCGGCATGAAGAAGCCCTCGTCGATCAGGTCCATGTCGGTCTGGACGTTGCGGTAGGCCCCGGCGGCGAAGTCGCGCCTGAACTGGGCCACCTGTTCCATGTTGGCCACCAGCTGCCGGTACATCTCCGAGATGCTCACGTCGCTTCCGACGTCGTTGTTGGTGATGCCCGCCTCGCGGTAGGCGGCGTCGATGTCGGTCCACGTCGGGCCGTACCGCGCGGCCATGGGCCGGAGGGCGTCGCGGATCTCGGGGAAGACGTCGGTTTCGAGCGACGCGATGAGGGCTTTCCAGTCTTCGCCGTCCTCGCGCCAGCGCTCGGAGACGTAGTCGAAGTCCCAGTTCTGGGTCTCGTTCGTCCGGAAGGCGTCCTGGTGCGTCGCGTAGACGGCGGCCAGCGCGCGGGCCAGCGCCTGCGCCGTATCGGGGTCGTGGGCGATCGGTACTGCAAGGGCCGCGCTGTCGCCGGGGCGGTCCATCTCGTGCTCGGCTGGTTTCCTGAGGTCGTCGAACGGGGCGTGCGCGGGGTGCAGCCCGCTGCTCCCCAGCAGCAGCCCCCCGATCAAGAGCAGGGCAAGGTGTCGGATCCACATGGTTTGGGGCGGTCGGTGCATGAGAAGAGGGGTGGACGTCGGGATGCGTGGGAGCGAGGAAAAGGAGACGGGAGCGAGGTGGAGGAGACGCATCGATAGCACCCACCATGCTATCGCACCTCGTCTCCCGGTCCCTCCTTTCCCTGACTCGGCCTAGTCGATGTCGCCGAGGGCGGGCTGGCCGTCGATCTCCAGGAAGGCGAACTGCGCGGCGACCTCGGCGTCGCCCTGGTCGAACAGCACCTCCTGGATGAGCCAGGTACCCTCGCTTTCTGTCTCGGTCGTGAACGTCCCGAAGGTGTAGCCGTCGCTGTCGTTCAGGTAGCCGTTGACGTCGTAGCAGATCCTGTTGACGGCGCTCAGCTCGTCGGGGTCGGACGTGTCGTAGGTATCGTTCCAGCGGCGATCTTCGTCGGCGCGCAGCCGGTAGGCGACGTACTGACCCGCGCCGCGGTAGTCGCCGTCGGCGGACTGGCAGATCGCGAAGAGCTCGTCGAGGGTGTGGCGCACTCGTTCTTCCGGGGTGCCGCCGCCCGCACAGCCCGCGAACAGGAGGGCGAGGAGGCTCAGGATCAGAAGTGGAGCGGTCGAAAAAGGCATGGCGTGGTAGGTGTTTTGTCGAGTAGCAAACACGTGGTGTGGCCGTAGGGGAGGAGGCCGGGAGATGTGATTCTTCGTCCCTCCGTCCTCCCTTCCCCAGGGGCAGTCTCTACACGCCCAGCCGCTCGGCTTCGTCGGGGGCTTGCTGCCGCAGGAGGTCGAAGAAGGCGTACTGGGTGATGATGTTGAAGCTCTGCAGCAGCTTCCAGAACGTGGCGTCGTTGGCGCCTCCGGTGTCGAGGTAGTGCTGCTGGACGGCCTGGTAATCCGCCCAGATGGGCTTCAGGTCGGCGTCGTAGCGCAGGCCGGACTGCACCTGCTGCACGGCGCTCTCGACGGTGCTGCGCTCGGCGGGCGACATCGCCTCGACCTTGCGTCCGAGGGCGACGAGCTGTTCGACGTAGCGCGCCTTGTTCTGCTGAAGCCGCTGGGTCGCCACAGCGGGATCCGGCCGGTCGTCGAGCGCTTCGGCCGTCTCGCGCAGGGCGGTGACGTAGATGGTGCCGATGGCCTCGCCGACGGCCTCCGGGGTCTCGGCCGCGGTCACGTCGACGGCCGGGCGGGCCGCGTCGGCGTCGTCCGAAGACGCCTCGCTGCCGTCCGCTCCGCCGCAGGCCGCCAGGCCGACGAGCAGAAAAACGCCGAGGAGAAGGGTCAGGGGAGTGTGCATCATGGCGTGTGCCTCAGGGTGATGAGTGAACAGGTTCGTACGGCGACGTGCGTCGTTACTTGAGCAGCGTCATCCGGTGCGTCTGGGTGTAAGCGCCCGCTTCCAGGCGGTACAGGTAGACGCCCGAGGGCAGCCCGGCGGCGTCGAACGTGGCGGTGTGCGTCCCGGCCGGCTGCGTGCCCTCAGCCAGCACCGCGACCTCGCGGCCCAGCAGGTCGTAGACGGCCAGGCG
>JAAAOL010000022.1 GCA_009908885.1 Bacteroidota bacterium
GCCGCGCCAGAGGGTCATCCACATGATCTTGAGGTCCAGCAGGAGCGACCAGTTCTGGATGTAGTACAGGTCGTACTCGATGCGCTTCTCGATGGACGTGTTTGGTGAGCGCCGTCGACAGCGATCGAGGTGGCGAGGCGATCTGTACCGCCACTGCAGGGGACTACTCCCGTTTTGGTCCACTACCCGCTGAGACACGCGCTCTGGCCAAACAGGCTCCACTCACGACGACCGTAACAGGCGAACGGTCATCGGGCCGTTGTAGCGCTCGAAGTCGGCCCCGTTCGTCGTGTAAAAGACAGTGCACCCCACGCGTTCGAGCGAGGCGGCGATGAGGGCGTCGGCCATGTGGATGCCCATGCCGTGCCGAATCCCTGCGGCCCGGCGCAGCACGGCGAGGTCATCGACCCCCGCGAGGGTGAAGGCGTCCGCGACGTTGTCGATCAGCAGGTCGACGACGTTCGACGGGAGGGCTCCGCGCATGCCGTGCCGAACGACCTCGTAGATCGCGATGCTCGAAACAGCAGCGTCCTCGTCAGTTTCGGTGATCCGCTCCAGCAGGTGCGTGGCTGCACTGTCGGCATCGCTCAGCAGGAAGAAAAAGCCGGTGTCAAGTCCGATCACTGGCGCGGCGCTCCCGGTGGAGATTCTCGATAATCTCGGACTCCGTCTCGAAGTGTCCGGCGATCTTACGGAGTCGTTTCCGTGCCGCCCGCCGCTTCTCAGCAGCCAGTTTTGCCACGAGGGCTTCGGTTGTGAACGCGGACACGTTGTCGGTGCGAGCTTTTACTTCCTCGCCCACCTCATCGGGTACCGTGACCGTAATACGCATCGTCACACCTTCGATAAGCAAACAGGTAGTACCTCGATTGCACGTCGAATGCAGGATGCAGTTCCTTCCCCTGCCTCCCGTTCTCCTCACGTCACCAACCAGCACCCCGAAACCAGATTAATACGCGTTCTCGTTGACGAAGCCGCGCCAGAGGGTCATCCACATGATCTTGAGGTCCAGCAGGAGCGACCAGTTCTGGATGTAGTACAGGTCGTACTCGATGCGCTTCTCGATGGACGTATTGCCGCGCCAGCCGTTGACCTGCGCCCAGCCGGTGATGCCCGCCTTCACCTTGTGACTCTTCTACAAAGCACGAAGGCTCCGCCCGAGCTACCCAGGCGGAGCTTTCGCCGTTTCAGTCACTGCCGCCCTACTTCAGCAGAGTAATTCTCTTCGTAAGAACATGACTCTCACCAGAAGCAGTCGAAATTCGGGCTCGGACGAGATACACGCCACTTGCCAGATTACTCGCATCGAAGGTTACATTATGCGTTCCTGTTTCGAAGAGATCATCCGCTAGCAGATCGACTTGACGACCAAGTACGTCGTGCACTACGAGGTGAACCTCAGCCTGCTCTGGTAGAGAGAAGGAGATCGTGGTGCTCGGATTGAACGGGTTTGGATAGTTTGGTCCGAGCTTGAATCCATCCGGCGACTCCTCTGATGCCACCCCGCTCACCGTGGCGGCCTCAGTAACACCAGGAGTACTTATTCTGGTGTACTGGTCGAACTTGCTGGCCGCACCTGTTTCTTCAGCGTAGAAGTCCGCGTAGTCGATGAACCAAATCCCGCCTCCGAAGTCAGCTTTAACGCTGAGGTCATCTCGGCCGTCTCCATCATAATCAGCAGGTACCGGATGCGCGCTTGTGCCACCGTACTCCACGTAAGTAACGTTCCAGGTTCCGAGGCCGTCGCTGGCATAGTCAATCTTCCAGTCCCCAGTGTCCGTTTTCACGCTGATGTCGGCCTCGCCATCACCGTCATAATCGGCAGGTACGCCATGAGCAGCTGTACCGCCGATTCCTGTGTAAGTGGCGTCCCACCCGCTAGTAAATCCATTGGAGGCATAATTGATGTACCATTTGCCGCCGCTGAAGTCGGCCTTGACGCTGATATCATCTTTGCCGTCTCCGTCGTAGTCAGCAGGAACCGGATGGGCATCGCTACCTCCATAGTTTGGCAGGTCTTGATCCCAGCTTCCGAAGCCGTCGCTGGCATAGTCAATCTTCCAGTCCCCAGTATCCGTCTTTACGCTGATGTCGGCCTCGCCATCACCGTCATAGTCACCAGGAGCTGGTTTGGCAGTAGCACCACCAATCCCGGTGTAAATATCATCCCAACTCCCGAAGCCGTCACTGGCGTAGTCGATATACCACTTACCGCCGCTGAAGGAGATATAGTCAAATCTTGTGTATGACCTCCTGATCAGGCGGCGATCCTGTCGGGGTGAACTCCGTCGATGTAGGTGATGTTGGCGGCCACGTCGGGCAAGAGCTTCGAGCCGTTGAGGCGCCGCCAGGTCTTCTCAGCCTCCTGCGCCAAACGGAAGACCATCGTGAGCGCCGTCATCCGCGAGAAGCAGCCTCGCACCGTGCCGGTGCGAAGCCGCACGGTCGCGAACGTCGACTCGATCGGATTCGTCGTCCGAATGTGGCGCCAGTGCTCGGCCGGGAAGAGTGTCTATGAAATGTTCAGTCCATGCACGCACATGGTCAAGTTGAGAAGGAAAGGAGTCTGGATGCGGAGGCTCGTCTTTGAGGTAAAAACCGTAAAGTGCGTCTAGCTCGTTCTGAGGCAGTCCGAGATAGAAGTCTGACGTCGAATCAGCCTCGTTTTGATCAAAGGTTGGGACATTCTCATCCTCAGATGCCTCTATCGTGAAGGTTCCTTCATCGTACGCCAGAACCTGGAGATTCACCTGGGATGCTAAATCCAGGATATATGCGTTATTGTTCGAATAAAACGTTTCAGCAGCCTCTCTTTCACCCGGATACATGATCAAGTTAAAGTTGGCGTCGCTGATATCCTGAAACAGCGGAAGGTCGTGCGCCGTGTTTCCATTTAACTCGGGGATCATATAGGCCCCCAGCACAAACTCATCCTGCACAAACTGTCCGTGCAAGGCAGTTGGCGTTAGGAAGGCAAGAATGAGGAGGAGCGAAAACGACTGAATACGGTTTTTCAAGAAGCGCATTGTACTAATGCTTCTGCGTTAGTGAGAATCGACTACACATGGTATGTACCGGTCAGTCGGCCAGTATGAAAGAACTAACTGCTTAATTATCAATCATTTAATGATTAGCGATCTCGAAAACGAAAGCCAAATATTCGAGAGAGAATTATCTTTGTTTTCGGAAGAGATAAACGTCCTGCTTAAGATGCTCTTCGTCACGTCCCTCCAGGTGATCGACCAGCGCAAAGCCTTCCAGCAACTCTCGTTCTACGTACTCGCGCGAGGCGTACGTGGAGCACAGATTCTCACCGGCGAGCGACGAATACGTCACGACTAATCTGCCGCGCTCGAACGATTCTTGTTGCTCAGCGGTGAGTCCGGCTACGAGCGGGCGACCATGCATGGTGAAGTACAAGTGTCCCCCTGGCTTGAGTACCCGATGCAGTTCACGCATCCACTGCGTTTGGAGATGCTGGGGAAGGTGTGTAAAAACGGATCGCGCATAAATGAAGTCGAACGTTGCATCAGCGTATTGCAGCGGGGGCGCTAGTTCATTTGTGAAAAATTCCCCGAAGGGTAAGTTTCTTTTGCACCACGCAATCAGTTCGGGATTGTAGTCGGAGCCGTGCAGTTTGGCGGCAGTGCGAGTCTCTACGTGCCGGATGAGACGCCCGCAGCCGCACCCAAAGTCAAGGATACTCTCGAACGTGGAGAGTGCTATATCGTGGCGGCGAAGGAGCACGTCCATATCTTCTACGATTCGTTTTCCCGAGTCGTAGTAGACCGGTGCCCATCGACACGCAATCACATCAAAGATCAGTGACGAAGGTGGAAAAGAAAATCCGTCGGGCGAGCTATCGAGGCGATACTGCACCTCACGCCGAAGCACAGACGGAGAGGCCGTCTTCGCATTGAAATAGAATTGTTGGGCTACAGGCAAAAGCCCTGCGTGGTGCAACCAGGCTTTGACAGTCTTTTTCATCGGTGTGTGAGTAAATGTGAGTTGAGAAGCAAAAAATACGGGAAGTATCAGTATGCATGCTCGTGGACGAAGCCGCGCCAGAGGGTCATCAGCATGATCTTGAAGTCGAACGTGAGCGACCAGTTCTGGATGTAGTACAGGTCGTACTCGATGCGCTTCTCGATGGAGGTATTGCCGCGCCAGCCGTTGACCTGCGCCCAGCCGGTGATGCCCGCCTTCACCTTGTGGCGCAGCATGTAGCGCGGGACGTGCTCTTTGAACTCCTCGATGAAGACGGGCCGCTCCGGACGCGGACCCACGACGCTCATGTCGCCCTTGAGCACGTTGATGAACTGGGGCAGCTCGTCCAGCGACGTGCGCCGCAGGAACTGACCGACGCGCGTGGCGCGATCCTCGTCGGGCTTCGCCCACACGGCGCCCGTCTCGGCCTCGGCATCGACGGGCATCGACCGGAATTTGAGCATCTCGAACGTGTGCCCGTTCAGGCTCATGCGCTGCTGCTTGTAAAACACCGGTCCGGGGGAGGACAGCTTGACGGCGGCAGCGATGATGAGCATCAGCGGCGAGGCCAGGAGCAGGAACGTCGTGGAGAAGGCGACGTCCACGGCGCGCTTGGCGAAGCGGCGAAATTCGAGCGGGGCCTCGTCGATGAGGTGGATGACGGGCAGCCCGTCCACGTCCGAAATGCGGCTGTTGATGATGTCGAACTGGAAGAGGTCCGGCACGAGGCAGACGTGCGCCAGCCGCGTCGACATGGCGTCCACGATGCCTTCGATGCGCTCGGCAGCAGTGAGGGGCAGGGCGATGTAGACGTAGTCGATGGGTGCGGTTTGTTCGAAGCGGTCGACGATGGCGGCGGCCTCGTCCGTCGGCCCCAGCACGTCGGGATCGTCCAGCTTGTGATCGTCCAGGAAGCCGACGACCTCGAAGCCCATCCACGGGTACTGCTGGAAGGAGCGTTCCAGCCGCCGCCCGGCCTTGCCCGCGCCCACGATCAGCACGCGCTTCAGGTGCTTGCCCTGTTGCCGGACGCGGCGGGCGTAGTAGTAGAACACCACACGCACCACGATCATCAGCACCGGCGTGAGGATACCGAAGAAGATGACCGTCAGGCGCGAGAAGTACAGCTCACGGTAGAACGAGAGCGAGGCCGTCACCACCAGCAACTCCAGCAGCACCGCCTTGGCGACGGCGAAGATGAGGCGGGGCAGGCGCTGCGCGCGGTCCGACTGGTAGAGTCCCGACATCCAGAAGACGAGCGTCGAGACGATCAGAATCCACGGCAGGAAGGTGAGGTAGCGCGAGAGCGGCAGCCACTCGGGCAGCGCAAACACGCCCGTCGTCAGGACCTCGAAGCGGAGGTAGTAGGCCAGAATCCAGGCCAGGGCCACCAGCAGCACGTCCACGAAGAAGAGCGTGCGCTGAAAGATCCGGCTTTGCTCATGCAGCATAGCGAGTCAGCGACAGTCCACGAAAAAACCGACACGGTAGCTGTGCGCGATAGGCGGGGTACGGCAGATATGTGACAGAAGGGATCATATAACATACACCACAGACGCCGCCGATGTGCAAACCCCGCGTTGATTTTCCAGGGCGACCGGGGGGCACTCCCGGCGCCGTCGTTGGTGGTTGGACTGTGTGAAGGTGCGGCGGTTCGGACGAGAATATGTCCAGCCTTTCACCCTTCCAGCCCTTCCATACTTCAAGCCCGCCCGCCATCGGAGCCCGCCCGCCCTCGACGCGTAGGAGGTAGCGTCTGTACCTTTCTTTACCGCTATCCTCCCGATCGTATGCTGCCGTCGTACCTCCGCCCCCTCATCCTCGTCGCGCTGCTGCTCGCGCTGCCCGCGTGCGACACGGAAGACCCGAACGAAGACGCGCGCCTCGCAGCCTTCGAGGTGACGGGCGATTCGCCCCGGGCCTTCGTCATTCAGCGCATCGACGAGTTCACCAGCGCGCGCGAGCAGCGGCTGCCGTGGGGCACCAACTTCCCCGCCACGCCCGGCCTTACGCTGGAGCTGGCCGCCAGCAGCATCGAGGCCGGTCGCCGCGTCGAGATCGTCATCTACTACGACGGTGAGGCCGTCCGCGAGGCGGTCTCGGAGGATGGCTCCGAGGTCGGCGTGACGTTCGTCGTTCCAGAGTAGCGAGCCTCATATCAGATAATCGCCGAAGTCGAGGTAGCGCAGGAGCTGGTCCAACGCCCAGGTCTGGTTTTCGACGCCGCTCCACGGGTAGCCCTCCAGCACCTCGTCGGCCACGTTCTCCCAGTCCACGGTCCAATCCTTGAAGACGTGGAAGGAGTACTGCGCGTCGTCCGTCTCGAAGTAGATGGCGCCTTCGTCCGGGTCGTAGATCGAGTCCGCGCCGTTGTCTTCCCGGGCCATCTCGGCGGCGAGTACCACCAGCGGCACCTTGAAGCGGTAGTCCATCTTGTGCACGCGCTTGGCCTCGCTGTTGAGGTAGTTGGCCAGGACCACGCAGCCATCGCTCGTTTCGACGGCAGCACGGGCCGCGTCGCGGGTCGTCGGGTCGGCGTCGATCTTGTCGAGGGCGGCTTCCACGAGCGGCCACACGTCGACGGCATCGTCGTCTACGGTCGCCTGCTCTTTGCGCGGCACGACGACGGTCAAGTCCTCCACGTTCATGGGTTCGAAGTTCGGGAATCACTGATGAAAAGAAAATCGGGGGCATGTAGCCAGTAGCAGGTCGTACGGATCATCCGCGCTGGCGATCACTCCGGCCAACAAGGTCGACAATCCACCATCGAAAATCGAGCCTGGCCTACTCCTGCTGGCGCTGGGCGTCATAGGTCGTCTCCAGGTCCAGGGCGGCCTCGATGAGGTCGTCTTTGATGGAGGCGAGGTGGTCGTGCTGGTCGATGTACTGGGTCATGGCCTCTTTCAGGCCCGTCTCGCGGCGGACGACGGTGCGGCGCTCGCGCTCCTTCGGGTCCACGGTGCGCTCGATGGCGGCGATGCGAAAGGCTGACGTCAGGGCGCGCCGAATGCGGTGGGTGTCCACCTGGGCCGTCTGCGCCTCGTCGATGTGGTAGCGCACCCGCACGATGGCGTCGTCGAGGTCGTGCGCGTCGAGGGTGCGTAGGATGGCCTCGGTCGGCTCGGCGGCCTCGCGGGCGTCCACGTGGATCGCGATGAAGCGGCGGGCGGGGGTGTCGATAAACTCGTAGGAGGTCGTCTTCTCCTCGCCCTGGGCCTCGATGTCGACGAGCAGGAAGCCTTTGCGGTCGTCCCACTCTTTGAACGAGATACGCTCGATGCTGGAGCTGTAGACGACCGGCGTCGTGGCGGCGGCGGTGACGCGCGTGGCGTCGGGGTCGGCCTCGGGCGCGCGGTTCTGGAAGCGGTGAATGTGGCCGAGGGCGACGTAGTCGACGGGCGGCGGGGTGAGCTGGCCCGGCGTGAACTTGGGCTCGTGGGCGATAAGGCTCGTCCGCTCCGAGCCGGACAGGTCGCTGCCCTGCACGCTGAAATGCCCGGCCAGCACCGTCGGCAGCGCGCGGTCGAGGCTCCTGGCGGCCTGCGCGATGAAGTTGACGTAGTGCTTTTCGATCACGTCCCGCACTTCCACGGGCGATTTCTTGCGGTGCTCGTCCTTCGACAGGATCATCGAGCGCACCGGCCACGGCATGGCGATCAGTTGCAGCGGGCCGGACGGGGTCTCTATGACGGCGGTGTCGGGGCGTCGGAAGACGTGCACGTCGCCGGTGACGTACTGGAAGATGTCGATCGCGGAGGCTTTGCCGTAGGAGACGGGATGGTCGTGGTTGCCCGTGATCATCACGATGGGGATGCCCGCCTCGGCGATGGGGCGGAGGCACTCGGCGAAGACCTTCTGCTGGGTCGGCGTCGGGTCGGCGGTGCGGTAGGCGTCGCCGCAGAAGAGGAAGAGGTCGATGTCGGCCTCCAGGCCGCGCTGCACCATGAAGTCGAAGCACCGCTGGAAGTCGAGCAGGCGCGTGTTCAGGCCCGTCTCCGGGTCGATCCGCCCGTACGTGTTGCTTCCGAGGTGAATGTCGGCGGTGTGGAGAAAGCGCACGTTCAGGGGTGCAAGTTATCAGGTTTCAGGTTCGAAGGGTTCACGTTGGCTGGTTGTGCGACCCAACCCGAAGCCCAATCGCAAATCGAAAATCCCCAATCGAAAATCGTCCATCGAAAATCGCCCATCGAATCACCAGCCGACGCGGCCGTCGTCGGACTGCTCAGCGGCGTCGCGCTCGAAGGCATCGGTGGGGTTGTACTCCGGAACGCCGAACGCGCTGGGCGACGGAAAGGTCTTGCTGGCGTCGAGCTTGACGGCGTCGGACTGGTCCACGCGCCGCAGGAAATCGCCCACGAGAAAGAGGGCGGTGTGGGCGCCCTGGCCCCACCAGTTGGAGCGGAACGTGACGCGCTGGTCGTTGAAGCCCACCCAGGCGCCCGTCACCAGCTCCGGATGCATCAGCATGAACCAGTTGTCAGCGCTGTTCTGCGTGGTGCCCGTCTTGCCCGCGAAGTCGTACGCGTCGAGCCCGAACTGCCACTGGATGCGCTGGCCCGTGCCGTACGACTGCTCGATGACGTTGCGCATCATGCTGACGACGGTGTAGGCCGTCTCTTCGGAGAGCGCCTCGCGCGGCGTCGGGGTGGCCTCGTAGAGCACGTTGCCCGCCCGGTCCTCGATGCGGGTGACGACGGTCGGGGCGTAGTAGAGGCCGCCGTTGGCGAGCGTGGCGTAGGCGGAGGTCATCTCCAGCAGCGTCACGTCGCTCGTGCCGAGGGCCAGCGACGGCACTTCTTCCAGGTCGCTCTGGATGCCCATGCGCCGGGCGTAGAACGCGGCCGTGCTCGGCTCGATCTCCAGGATGAGCTGGCCGGTGATGGTGTTCTTCGAGCGGGCCAGCCCCTCGGCCAGCGTCATCCACCGGCCCGAGATGTCGCCGCCGGAGTTCTGGGGCTGCCACACGTTGCCCGCCGCGTCGCGGTAGGTGAAGAGCGAGTCGCGCAGGCGGTACGTCGCCGGGTAGCCGTTGTCGATGGCGGCGGTGTAGACGAACGGCTTGAACGTGGAGCCGGGCTGCCGCTTGGCGATGGCGACGTGGTCGTAGCGGTCCACCTTCAGGTTGCGCCCACCCACCCACGCTTTGACGTGGCCGTTGCGGGGGTCGAGGGCGACGAAACCGGCCTCCAGGCGCGTCTTTTCGGCCTTCAGTGAGTCCATGAAGGCCGGGTCGTCCAGCAACCGGTCCACGGCGGCGTCCTGGCCGACGCCGTCCTGCCGGAGCTGCCGGTAGTGGTCCGTCTCGCGGATGAACTGACGGGCGAGGTCGCGCTTGGCCGCCCAGAAGTGGGCCCACGGCTCATAGTCGGTCTGCCGCGTGTAGAGGCTCAGTTCGCCCCCCAGGTGCCAGTTCGAGGCGCGGCTCCACTCGTAATCGACCACGGCCTGCAGCCCCTCCATCTGCTCGCCGACGGCCGTCTGCGCCAGGTCCTGCATCGTGCTGTCGAGCGTGGTATAGACGACGAGCCCCTCGGCGTAGACGTCCACGCCGGAGCGTTCGCTCCAGTCGTTCAACCAGAGGCGCACGTGCTCGGCGAAGTAGGGCGCGAAGCTGTCGGTCACGTCGCTACCCCGGAAGTCGGTCTCGATGGGCTGCGTCCGCAGCGTGTCGTAGGCGGCGGGGTCGAGGTAGTCGTGCTTGGTCATCTGCCGCATCACCACGTTGCGCCGCAGCTTGGCGTTCTCGGGGTTGCGGATCGGATCGTACCGCGTGTTGGCCTTCAGCATGCCGATCAGGATGCCGGCCTCCTTCACGTTCAACTCACTGGCCGGCTTGCTGAAGTAGGTGCGCGCGGCGGCCTCGATGCCGTAGGCGTTATGCCGGAACGGCACCGTGTTCAGGTACATCTCGATGATCTCTTTCTTGGTGTACTGCCGCTCCAGCTGAATGGCGGTGACCATCTCCTTGAGCTTGCGCGTGGGGGAGCGGTCGAAGCCGATCTGGTCGTTGTAGAGGTTGCGGGCCAGCTGCTGCGTGATCGTCGAGCCGCCCTGCACGTCGCCCAGGAGCGTCTGCGCGATGGCCGAGAAGGTGCGGAAGAGGTCGATGCCCCAGTGGTCGTAGAAGCGGTGATCCTCGGTGGCGACCAGCGCGCCGATGACGTTGGGCGAGATCTCGTCGTAGGTGACCCAGGATCGGTTCTGACGGCCGTAGCGGGCCAACTCCTTGCCGTCGGCGGTGTACGCCACGGTGGCCAGATTGAGGTTTGGGTTCTCGATGGCTTCGACCGAGGGCGTCTGCCCGGCGGCCATCAGGATGCCGAGGTAGAGCAGCAGGCCGAAGCCGACGAACAGGACGAGCCCGACGAGGGCGGACAGCACCGTGGCGGCCTGCACCTTGTCCTGTTTCTCCGCGGTCGTATCAGCCTCCAGCCGCCGCCAGAAGAAGCCCCGCAGGCCGGACGGAGCGGCTCCGTTGCGACCTTCGCGGCGGCGTTCAGGACTGCTGAAGTAGTCGTCCAATTCTTGCTCGGATGGGTAATCAGTAGCCATAGGCACTATAAAAGCGCTCGTCCCCGGCAAGGTTCGAGCGCGCTAAGGCGCGGCGGGGAGGGGCGGGCCAGCCAGCACCTCGGCGCAGGCGTCGGCCCAGCGGAGCAGGCGCACGCCGTCCTCGTCCAGGCGTCCGAAGGTGCGATGGTAATGCCAGCTCCCGGTGTTCAAATACAGGCCGTGCTCGGTCGGTCGATGTTCGGGATGATGACTATGTCCCATAACGACGAGATCGGCAGAAGTATTGTGCAGCAGCCGGTCGGCGTGCCGACGGAGCGTTGTCGCCACGCGGTCGTCTACCGGGCGTCCGCCGAAGCGGTGGCTGCTCCAGCGGGCCAGGCGCAATCCGGCGTCGCCGGGGAGCAGCGTGCGGTAGAGGGCGACCGGCAGCGGGTGGCGCAGCAGCGGGCGCAGCCAGCGATAGAGCAGGCCGCCCGGCGCCAGCCGATCTCCGTGTTCGAGATAAACGGTGCGTCCACGCAGAGGTTCGAGCAGGCCGTCGAACACCACGCGCACGCCCAGTTCGGTCTCGAAGTAGTCGCGGTGCCAGGGGTCGTGGTTGCCCACGAGGTAGGTCACCGGCACGCTGCGGTCCGTCCAGGCCGCCAGCAGCGCCTGAAAGCGGACGAAGCCCTTGGGGATCAGCGTCGGGTACTCGATGTAGTGCTCGAACACGTCGCCCACCAGGTAGAGCGCCTCCACGTCCGCCGCGTGCGCATGGAGACAGTCGATCAGCGCCGCCTCGCTCGCCCGCTGCTGGCGAGCCTCGCCCCGGCCGAAGTGCATGTCGGAGACGAAGAGAATCATCGACGGAGAGCGGTGGGCAGGTCAGTGGGAGCTGCGACGGAGCAGCAGTACGCAGGCGTCAGGGCCGGGTGTCCGTCGTATCCTTCGTGGGCGTGAAATCTTGCAAGAGTTCACGCATGGCGCGTTCGACGTCGGCCTCGGAGGCCGGGCGGTCGGCAGCGTCGGGTTGCGGAGGCGGGGCCGTCTGCGTCGTATCCGCCGTACGGATCGTGTCGGCAGGTTGCGACGTGTCGGCGGCGGCGCGGGCGCGTTCGCGGTCAGCCTGCCGGAGCATGGCGGCCCGCAGCGTGTGCTCGGCATCGCGAGGGCGCGGGGCGCGGCGCAGCGAGTCGGCGGCGGTCGAATCCGCCCAGAGCGAGTCGGACGCCAGCGTGTCGTCGGAGGCCGCCTCGGTGCGCAGGGCGAGGCCGGGGCGGCGGCTCCTGGGCGTGGCGAACCGGGCGTTCGGGGAGAGCAGCCCGGCCCGCTGGAGGCGGCGGTAGAAGTCGCCCGTCACGAAGAGGGCGTTGTGCGCACCCTGGCCCCACCAGTCGGACCGGAACGTGACGCGGCGGTCGTTGAACCCCACCCACGCGCCGGTCACGAGCTGCGGGTGCAGCAGGATGAACCAGCCGTCGGCGTTGTTTTGCGTGGTGCCGGTCTTGCCCGCCAGGTCCCCCGCGATGCCGAACTGGTGGCGGATCCGCACGCCCGTGCCGCGGTCCACCACGTCGCGCAGCATGTCGAGTACTTCGTAGGCGGTGTAGCGGGGCAGCGCCGGGCGCTGCTGCGGCTGAAAGGTGGCGAGGCGCTGGCCGTTGCGGTCCTCGATGTGGGTGATGACGTAGGGCGCCAGATGAGCGCCCTCTCGCACGAACGGCGTATACGCGGCGACCAGCTCCAGCAGCGTCACGTCGCTCGTGCCGAGGGCCAGCGACGGGACCTGCTCCAGCGGGCTGCGGATGCCCATGCGCCGGGCGAGGTGGGCGACGTACTCAGGGCCGAGGTCAGCGATGAGCTGGGCGGTGATGGTGTTTTTGGAGCGGGCGAGGGCGTCGCGCAGGGTCAGCATCTCGCCCGAGGCGCCGCTGACGTTGCGGGGCGCCCACGTCTCGTCGGAGTCGTCCAGGGCGTAGGTGCGGACGACGTCGCGCAGTTCGTCGTCCGGGTCCCAGCCGCGTTCCAGCGCTGCCGCGTAGATGAACGGCTTGAACGTGGAGCCGGGCTGCCGCCGGGCGAGGGCGACGTGGTCGTACTGGTCGGCCAGGAAGTCGCGCCCGCCCACCCACACGCGGACGGCGCCCGTCGCGGGGTCGAGGGCGACGAGGCCGGTCTCCAGGCGCGTCAGGGCCGTCTGCACGGAGTCCACGACGTCCGGATCGCGCTGGAGGCGGAGCAGGGCCGAGTCCGGCGGCGTGCCCCGGGCCACGGCGCGGCGATAGCGACGGGTGCGGCGGAGCGCTTCCGTAAGCAGGCTTGGGTGGGTGCGCCAGAAGTGGGCGAAGGGCTCCGTCGTGGTCGTCTGCAGGCGGCGCACGTACCGCGCGGGCACCTCGCCCAGCGACGGCGTGCGGGCCTGGCTCCACTCGTACGCGGCCACGGCCTGCAAGCCCTGCATCTGCGCCTCGACGGCCTGCTGAGCGTGCAGTTGCAGGTGGCTGTCCAGCGTCGTGTGGACGCGCAGCCCCGCCATCCGGGGGTCGATGCCGCGCCGGGCGGCCCAGTCGTCCAGCTGCTCCCGCACATAATCGGCGAAGTGGGGCGCCAGGCTGGACGCCAGCGTGCGCCGCTCGAAGTCGAGCCCCAGCGGCAGGGCGCGCAGCGAGTCGAGCGCGCCGTCGAGCACCTCGCGGCGGGCCATCTGGCCGAGGACCACGTCGCGCCGCTGCCGGGCATTCTCGGGGTTGCGGACGGGGTTGTAGTACGTCGTCGCCTTCAGCATGCCGACGAGCGTGGCCGCTTGCGGCTCGGTGAGGCGCGCGGCGCGGGCGTCGAAGTAGGTGCGCGCGGCAGCCTCGATGCCGAAGGCCTCATACCCGAACGGCACCGTGTTCAGGTACATCTCCAGGATCTGCGGCTTCTCGTACGCCCGCTCGATCTTGAGCGCCGCCACCCACTCGCGCACCTTGCGCTCCAGCAGCGGCGCCTCCCGGATGTCGGTGAACAGGTTGCGGGCCAGCTGCATCGTGATCGTCGAGCCGCCCTGCCGGTCGCCGCGCAGCGTGTGCCACACCGAGCTGACCAGCCGGATCAGGTCGATCCCGTGGTGCCGGTAGAAGCGGTGGTCCTCGGTGGCGATGAGGGCGTCGACCACGGCGGGGCCGAGCTGCCGATGCGTCGTCCAGGTGCGGTTTTGCCGGTAATAGCGCATGAGTTCGGCGCCGTCGGCGGTGTAGACGACCGTCGCCAGGCCGAGCGACGGGTCCTGCCCGGCCCGCAGCGCGTCGAGGTCGGGCACGGGCTGCGCGGCGTAGAGGCGGCCCAGCGTGATGATGACGGCGAAGGCGAGGCCTGCCACGAGCCCGACGACGACCGTCCGCCACCCCGGGCGCCAGTCCCGGAGGTCGTACCGCAGGTCGAGCAGGCGGTAGCGGAGATGGTCAGGCAGCCAGGACATGAGCTTCGTGGAATGACGAGGGCACAGCGGCAGCAGCGCAGGGCGAGCCGTAAATTGTCGGAAACTTCGCCCCGGCCTGCGCCGCCATTCCGGCAGCGGCGCAACCTTGCTCGGGGACGCATACTATAACGATGATGCCGGGTTCGCCCGGCGCTTCCGCTCTGAGACGTTATTCGCCCCGCGCCGCATGTCCTACCAAGATGCGTATCGGCCACCGACGCAGTTTTCTGTATTCCCGCCGGTGATCAAGAACCTCTTGATCATCAACGTGCTCGTGTTCGTCGCGCAGTTCCTGAACGATGCGTTCCTGACGCAGTACTTCGCGCTGTGGCCGCTGGGCAACTTCCCGGATATCATCCAGAGCGTCTTCGGGGCGCGCCGCGTGGGCGACTTCTGGCCGTGGCAGCTCATCACCTATTCGTTCCTGCACGGCGGCTTCGGGCACATCTTCTTCAATATGTTCGCCCTCTGGATGTTTGGCGTCCAGATCGAAAACACGTGGGGCACGCGCCGCTTCGCGGTGTTCTACTTCATCTGCGTCATCGGGGCGGGGCTGACGCAGCTCGTCGTGGCGACCATCGCCGCGCAGAACGGCCAGATCTACCCGACGGTCGGCGCCTCGGGCGGCGTCTTTGGCATCCTGCTGGCCTTCGGCATGATGTTTCCGGACCGCTACATCTTCCTGCTCTTTCCACCCATCCCGATCAAGGCCAAGTGGTTCGTCATCGGGTACGGCGCGCTGGAGCTGTGGGCGGGCATCTCGGGGACCAGCTCGGGCGTGGCGCACTTCGCCCACCTGGGCGGTATGGTCTTCGGCTTCCTGCTGATCCAGTACTGGCGCGGCAAGCTGCCCGTCCAGCCGGAACGCACGATGTACTGGTGACGCGATTTTCGATGGGCGATTTTCGATGGGCGGTTTGGGGATACGATTGCTGGAGAGGTTCTGCCTCCCATGCATCCCGAACGCCCCAATTTCGAACGCCTCGACGTCGAACTCACCGACCTCGCCGCGTGCAGAACCCGCACCCCGGGAGTTCGGTACTATCCCGTAGATTGACGACGCTCTGATCAGACGCCCAGCAGCTCCCAGTCGCCGGACGGCGACGCAGCCCTGAACTGCCGATGACTGCTCTGAATCGCTTCAAGACCTGGTACAATGCTCAGCCCCGTGCGCTCCGGGCGCTGCTGACGATCAACGTCGTCATCTACGTGGTGTGGATCCTCGCACTGATGCACGTCGGCCTCACGAACCGCTTCGTGTTCAATCACCTGGCCCTGAGCCCGATGCTGCCGGACATCCTGTTCGAGCCGTGGCAGCTCATCACGTACAACTTCCTGCATCTGGGCGGCGGCTTCTGGGGCTTCATCCACATCCTGTTCAACATGCTCTGGCTGGTGTGGCTGGGGCGTGAGTACGAGGAGATGCACGGCGCGCATCAGCTGCTGGGCGTCTATGTCATCACGGGGGTCGGCGGCGGGCTGCTGACGATAGCGCTCGCGCTGCTGGCGCCGGGGTTCTTCGGTGCAGCGTTCGTGTACGGCGCGTCGGCCTCGGTGCTGGGCGTTGCGACGGCCATCGCCATCACCTATCCGTACAAGAAGATCGGCCTGTTTCTGCTCGGCCCGATCCGGCTGTTGTATCTCGTCATCGGCTTTCTGGTGCTCGACGTCTTTTTCCTCATCGGTGGGGACAGCGGTACGGCCGTCGGGGCGCACCTCGGCGGCGCGCTCTTCGGGCTGATCGTGGCCCGGACGGAACAGGCGGGCGTCGATCTGACGGGCTGGGCCCACATCTTCTTCGGCGACGGGCAGCGGGGGCGCAGCCGGAGCGGCAGTAAGAAGAGTCTGCTGGATCGGCTGGAGGACTGGCTCAGCACGCGCGGGCCGCGCATCACGACGGAAGAGGAGGACGACGCGTCGCCCGAGAAGAGCGGAGGGGGCTCGATGTTCCAGCGCATGCGTGGACGCCGCGAGTCGGAAGGCGGCGGTAGTGCCATCGAGGACGAGGTGGACCGCATCCTGGAGAAGATCAGCGAGCAGGGGATGGATGCGCTGACCGACGAGGAACGCCGTATTCTGCAGGAGGCCAGTCGCCGCTGATCAGTGGGACGACGGATCGCACGTGGGGTGGCACTGGGAGCAGACGTCCTGCTGCTGGTGCTCTTCGGCATCGGCTATGCGGCGCGCCACCTGCCGCCGACGTACGCGTGGTGGGCTGAACTCATCGCCACGGCGCTGCCCTACGTGACGATCGTGCTGGTCGGGGCGACGGTCGTCGTGCTGTTTGCCCGCCGTTGGCGGCTTCTGGCGGTGCATGGCTGCGTCCTGGTGCTGGCCGTGCTGCGGTTCGCGCCCTCGGCCCTGCTGGGCGCGGCCTCCGAAGGGACGGGCGACACGCTGACGGTGCTCACCTTCAACACGTCGCGCGGCGGCGGCATCAGCGCGGAGGCGCAGGGGCAGGCCCTCACCGACGTACTGCGGACGACGGCGCCCGACGTGGCTTGCTTTCAGGACCTGAACCTGGACTACGAGGCCATCACCACGCCGCCCGATGGGCCCGTGACGCGCCTCGCCGTGCCGCCCGACTCGCTGGGCTACACCGTCATCGGGCCGGAGACGCCGGAGGAGGCCGTGCGGGCCTGGCAGCCGGTGCTGGTGCGCGTGCCGGTGGTAGCACACGAGCAGCGCCTCCTGCGCGATGCCGACGGGCGTCAACCATCGCGCGTCGTGCGGGTGCATTTCCGGTGGGAAGGGCGCGAGGCGGTGCTCTACAACCTCCACCTGCGCACGTTCGGGGCGGGCAAGCCGTGGGCAGATGCTCAGCGCGATCCCTTCACGTGGGCCTTCTGGACGCACTACCTCCGGCAGTACCGCGACGCCTACCTGGCCCGGGCCCGCGAGGTGCAACAGGTGGAGCAAATGCTGGCCGAGGAGACGCTGCCGGTCCTGCTGTGTGGCGATTTCAACAGCACGCCGCACAACTGGGCCTACCAGCGCCTCGCCCGCGGGCGGCAGGACGTGTTCCGAGAGGTGGGACGCGGCTGGGGCGCTACGTATCACGCCCGGCTGCCGTTCGCCCGCATCGACCACGTTATTGCCGATCCGGCATGGCTGCCGCTCGGTGCTCGCGCGCACGCCGCATCGCTGTCGGACCATCGTTCGCTGCTGGTGCGACTCCGCTGGCGCGGCGACTCATAGCTCACGCGACCGACGCCCCCTCGTTTGAACACTTTGTTACCCGGGAGCCTTCTCCCCGTGGCGTCAGTATAGACGGCGACACTCTTCCCAACGCTCCAGTTTCCGACTATGGAACGACCCCGACGTTATTCCCGCCCGGTGCACGTGGGCGACGTACAGATCGGCGGCGGCGCACCCATCTCGGTGCAGTCGATGACGACCTCCAAGACGCACGACGTAGAGGCCACGCTGGCTGAGATTACGCGCCTGGCCGAGGCGGGCGCCGACATCGTCCGTGTGGCGGTGCCGCGCCCCGAAGACGCCGACGCCCTGGCCGACGTCGTGCAGGGCGCGCCGGTGCCCATCGTGGCGGACATCCACTTCAACTACAGCTACGCCCTCCAGGCCATCGAGGCGGGCATCGCCAAGGTGCGCATCAACCCCGGCAACATCGGGAAGGAGGAGTGGGAGCGCGAGGTGCTGCTGGCCGCCAAGGAGGCGGGCATCCCCATCCGCATCGGCGTCAACTCGGGCTCGCTCGAAAAAGACATCCTCGACAAGTACGGCTATCCGCAGCCCGAGGCGCTCTTCGAAAGTGCTATGCGCCACATCGAAATCTGCAACAAGCACGGCTTCGAGGACATCGTCATCTCCGTCAAGCACTCGGACGTGTTCTTCATGATCCAGGCGTACCGGATGGTGGCCGAGCGGACCGACTACCCGCTGCACCTGGGCGTGACCGAGAGCGGTACGGCCTCGACCGGCACGGTCAAGAGCAGCATCGGCATCGGGGCGCTCCTGGCCGACGGTATCGGCGACACGATCCGCGTCTCGCTGGCGACCGACTCGGTCAAGGAGGTCGAGGTGGGGCATCAGATCCTGAAGTCGCTCCGCCTCGGGCGGCCCGGCGTCAACATCGTGGCGTGCCCCACCTGCGGGCGCCTCACGGGCGATCTGTTCACCATCGTCGAAGAGGTGGAGCAGGCGGTTAACGCGCGCAAGTTCGAGAAAGACCTGACGGTTGCGCTCATGGGCTGCGCCGTGAATGGCCCGGGCGAGGCGCAGGGGGCCGACCTCGGCATCTCGCTCGGACGCGGACGGGCGCACCTGTTCAAGCGCGGCAAAGTCGTCGGCACCGTGCCCGAGGAGGACATCGTGGAGACGGTGCTCCAGGCCATCGAGGACTGGACGGAAGATGAGGAGCCCGAAGCCGTCGCGGAAGAGGCATAGGTGCCGGCCATCTGGGGCGCGGGCTGCCCCTCCGGGCATGAACCGGTGCGCAGCGATCCCGTACGATGTTCACATGCCCCTTTCACGATTCGACCGCTGGGTGCGATCATGAGCCAGGTGGTTATCGACATCCCCGAAGAGGCGCTGTCTGCCCTCGACCTGTCGCCTGAGCAAGCCGGGGCCACGATTCGGTTGGCTGCGGCGGTCAAACTGTTCGAGCTGGGACGTCTCTCTTCTGGTGCGGCCGCGCAGCTCGCGGACATTTCCCGCGTAGCCTTTCTCTCCCGGCTGGCGGAATACGGCGTCGATGCCTTCGATCTGGAGGAGGACGACCTGAGGCGAGAGGTGCGCCTTGGCTGATCTCGTCTGTGATACGACAGTTCTTCAGTATCTTCACCAACTCGAACTGCTTCACCTTCTACCGGTGCTGGCTGACGGGGTGATCGTGCCTCCAGCCGTCGTCACAGAACTTCGTGAAGGACGGGAGCGCGGATACGACGTGCCTGACCCGGAGGCAATCAGCTGGATGGAAGTGCATGCGCCCGCACATCTGCCTTCAACGACGCCCATCTTGGGACCGGGTGAGCGCGGAGTGATCGCCCTTGCTGAGGCAGATGCTGCTCGAGTCGCCGTCCTCGACGATAGGCCGGCTCGTGCCCTGGCGGCCGAGATGGAGCTGCCCTTGAAGGGCACGCTCGGGTTACTTGTCGAGGCGAAGCGCGTCGGGCTGGTTCCCCGCGTCGCGCCTCTGATCGAGCAATTACACGATCTGGGCTTCTATTTGTCGGATCGCACGCGTGACGTGGTGTTGCGGATGGCCGACGAAGCGTGACTGTCGGTTCCTATTGTCCCAACGGAAGGCTCGCCAGCAGCTGGCGGCCGGCCTGGTGGTTCGGAGCGATCTCCAGGAGGCGGGTGACGGTGGTGCGGGCGCGGTCGAACTGGTTGGTGAGCGCGTACGCCCCGGCGAGGTTGTAGAGCGTCTGCGCGTTGCGGGGGTCGAGATCGCGTGCCCGTTCGAGGTGGCGGATGGCGGCCTGGCGCTGGCCCTGTTGCAGCAGCACCGTGCCCATCATGCGCCGGGCCGCAGCGGACTCGCCCCGCCGGAGGGCGCCGCGGTAGTAGGAGAGCGCCTCGTCGTATCGCTGCATCTCCACGAGCAGGTCCCCGGCAGCAATGTACGGGCGATCGAGGAACGGGTAGCGCTGGATGACCGCCTGCGCCGTGCGAAGCGCAGCCTCGCGGTCGCCCGTCTGCTGATAGTGTCCGCGCAGGCCTTCCATCGCGCGGCCCCAGCTCAGGTCGCCCTCGTAGTAGGCGAGGGCCAGTTCTTCTTCCGGCGTCTCCGCCTCCAGGGTGAATAGCTCCTCGTCTACCACGCCGGGCGGCTGGAACGGCCATCCGGCCTTCAGCTTCTGAATGCGGAACGCACCGGCGACGGAGTCGACCGCCGTGACGAGCACCGACTGGCGCCGCGCTACCGAGTCGGGCACCACGCGGGACCCGTCGCCCAGCAGGGCAGACCGCTGAAGCGCGTCGTAGAACGCGTCAGCGATCCAGAAGTAGCCCTCGATGGTCGGATGCAGGTGTTCCAGCATGAGCGTTCCGCCGATGATGCCCCGCGGCGCGGCGTCGGCCAGGGCATCCTGCACATCGACGACCGTGGCGCCATGACGTTGAGCGGTAGCGCGGATGACCCGGTTGAAGACTTCGGGCGCGCGAAAGGGGAGCTGGTCGCGGTCTTTGGCGGCGAGGTAGGCAGGCCGGGCTTCGGCATACTGCCCCTGTTCGTCCAGCAGGCGGGCCTGGGCGTAGAAGGCATTGGCGGCGAGACTGTCCCTCTGGAGGGTCGCGTCCAGCGCGGTCAGGGCGCGGGCCGTGTCGCCCTCCGCGGCGGCGGCGAGGGCCTGCTGAAACTGAGCGCGCCAGGCCTCCGCATCCGTCTCCGGCGCCAGACCGCTCGCAAAGGGGCGCTGGTCCCGCTCGTTGCTCGCCAGGGTGCCGACGAAGACCGGAACGTCATGCTTCCGGTAATGGGCCAGCAGGTCGTTCAGGTTGCCCTCGAACTGCCGGAGCCCCAGCTCCCACGTCGGCGACCGGTAGGCGATGGACTGCTCGCCCACCATGCGCTGCATGAGGGTCCCGCTCGGCGCGTCGCCCTCGGCGCCGGCGGCGAACAGGCCCACGACGCCGCTCAGCACGTCGCGCAGGCCCTGCACGAGCCGCAGGTCGCGCAGCTGCAGGTAGAGATTGACGACTGGGCGCAGCTGCCCGATGGACTCCGACGAGCCGACGCCTAGCGCGCCGTAGAACTCGTTATGCCCGGCGTAGAGCAGCACCGCGTCCGGGTCCTGCGCGACGATCTCATCGGCCAGGTCGAGCAGCGTGTACGAGTTGACCGCCGCCATCGCCGTCCCCACGACCTCGACCTCACGGTCCGGGAAGGTCTGCTGCAGCCGCGCCTCCAGGATGTCCTGGAAGCTGGCGCCGTAATAGTACGGAAAGCCCGCCGCGCTCGACCCGCCCTGCACGAAGAGGCGGAACGTGGAGTCCGTCTTCGTCGAGCGAAAGGCGTCGAAGGGAATGGTCGGCGCGTTCTGGCGGACGAAGTACCGGTTCGCTACCGCCGAGCTGGGGGCGAGGTAGTCAGGATGATCGGGGACGGGCTCGAAGAGGGGATACGAGGCGCCGTAGCCCACGAGGCGCAGCACGCCTTCCAGCAGGAGGAAAAACACGACGGGGATGAGCCACATCGCCACCGTGAATAGACGGCGGCGGCGCGGGGACGAGGGCGAGGACGCAGCGGGCGTACTCAACGGTCAACCAGGAGGTGGGGAACAGTCATGAAATCGGGGGCTGTACTTGCGAGAGGCATGCGACGTTTCCTCGCGGCGGCAGGTCGTTGCGAGGGAGCAGCAGGGGAAGATGTAAGCGTTTACACGATAGACCGATTATGAGAGACAGGTGAAAACGAAGTGCCCTGCATTTGTAGCGCTGTGTAAAGTATTGTTCCAAAGTGGGTTACGAGGGCGTAAAGAAAAACAGCGGGCGCCCTTGATCTTTGCCCGATGGGTTGCTTTATTGATCCATACAGCTTGTAAGCGCTTACATCGTGAAAGAAAGCGCTATCCGCCCGTCTCTCGCTATCCCGACGTATCCCTTGGGCGTCACGATCTACGACATCGCAGAGCAGGCACACGTGTCGATTGCCACGGTCTCGCGGGTCTTCAACGATCACCCCCGGGTGTCCGACGACACCCGCGCGCGCGTAATGGACGTAGCTGAGCAGCTGGGGTACCAGCCGCACGTCTCGGCCCAGAGCCTGGCGCGGCGCAACTCCCATCTCGTCTCGGCCATCATTCCGGTGATGACGAATGACTTCTACATGGGGTTGATGCGGGGGATGCAGGACGCGCTGGCCCAGAGCGGTTACGATCTGCTCGTCTACGCGGCTCGCCGCCCGGAGGAGGTCTCGCCGCAACTGGCCCGCGCCACCCAGAAGGGGCGGTCCGAAGGGCTCTTGCTCGCCTCGACGCCGCTCACGAAGGGGCAGGTGAAGCAACTCAAGCGCCGCAAGCAGAGCGTGGTGCTGGTGGACGCCTTCCACCCGGACTTCGACTCGATTACGGTCGATAACGTGAAGGGCGGCTACATGGCCGCGCGCCACCTGATCGATCAGGGGCACGAGCGCATCGCCTACATCACCGCGGCTCCGGAGCCGCCCCCGGCCAAGCAGCGCCGCGAAGGGTACGAAAAAGCGCTGGCGGAGGCGAACCTCGATGGTGACCCGACGCTCGTCGTGTCCAGCGACAAGCGCGCGCTCGGGTTCGTGGAAGAGGCGGGCTACGAGGCGATGTGTACGTTGCTCAAGCGCACGCCGCGCCCGACGGCCGTGTTCGTCGCGTCCGACGTGCAGGCCCTCGGCGCCATGCGGGCCGTCCGAGAGGCCGGCCTCGCCATCCCCGGCGACATCGCCGTCGTCGGCTTCGATGACATTCAGGTCAGCGCCTACGTGGGCCTGTCCACGCTGCGGCAGCCGGTCTACGAGATGGGCAAGCTGGCCATCGAAAAATTTCTCATGCGGGTGCAGCACCCGGAGCATCCGGTCTCGCACACTGTGTTTTCGCCGCAACTCATCGTTCGCGTCAGCAGCGGCGGTGAGCCGACCCGAGAGGGCAGTCTCGGCCCCAATGCCTTGCAGTCGGATTCCTGAGATCCGGCCACGCCCTCAGCCAGGCCTCTTCCCACAGCGTACGACGGCACCCGATGACATCGTGAACCTCGCTACGACATGAAACGCAACAGGACTTCTTCTCGCACGCGCCTGCTCGGGCAAGCGTGCCTGCTTCTCCTGGTCTTTCTCGCAGGGACGGTCGGTGACGCCGTGGCCCAGTACGGCAAGATCTCCGGGCGCGTAACCGACGCCGCCAATGGGGAGGCCCTGCCCGGGGTGAACGTCGTCATCGAGGGCACCACGCAGGGCACCTCGACCAACATCGACGGGGAGTACGTCATCATCGGCGTGCGGCCCGGCACGTACACGCTGGTGGCCTCCTACATCGGCTTCCAGACGCAACGCATCGAAGGCGTGCGCGTCCAGATCGACCTGACGACCAGCATCGACATCCAGCTGCGGGAGCAGGTGATCGAGGGCGAAGAGGTGGTCGTGACCGCCACGAAGCCGCTCGTCCAGAAAGACCTGACGGCGACGACCTCAGTGGTCAGCGGCGACGAGATCCGGTCGCTGCCGCTGGAAAACTTCGACGACGTGGTGAACCAGCAGGCGGGTGTCGTGAACGGGCACTTCCGGGGCGGGCGCCTCGGCGAGGTGGCCTATCTGGTGGACGGCCTGCCGGTGACGGACGTGTTCGACGGCGGGCGCAGCGTCTCGATTGAGAACAACTCGGTCGAGGAGTTGCAGGTGGTGACCGGCGCCTTCAACGCCGAGTACGGCCAGGCGCTCTCCGGCATCGTCAACGTGGTCACGCGCGACGGCTCGAACGAGTTCTCGGGCAACGTCTCGGGCTTCTTGGGCGACTATGCCTCGACGAGTTCCGAGTTTTTTCCGACGACGGAGGTCGGCGACTTCGGCCCGGCGGACGTGCGCAACGTGGAGGCTAACGTGAGCGGTCCGATTCTGAAGGATCGCCTGTTCTTCTTCGTCAGCGGACGCTACTTCGGCAACGATGGCTCCATCGAAGGGCTCAACGTATTCCGGCCCGAGGACGTGGGCTTCGGCACGAGCGGGCGGCTCGACGTGGTCAACCCCGGCGGCACGGGCGACTCCAGCCGCGTAGCGCTCAATCCCTACGAGAAGATGTCCGGGCAGGCCAAGCTGACGTGGCGCGCGACCCGCAGCATCCGCATCGCCGCCAACCTGATCGCCAGTGATGAAACCTTCAACGACTACAACCACGACCGCTTCTACTTCCCGAGCGCGCAGCTCGACAAGAAGCGGTGGGCGCGGAGTTCGTACCTCAAGTGGACGCACACGCTCTCGAACCGGACGTTCTATGAGGCGGGCGTGACGAACAGCTACACGGCCTTCCGGCAGTGGCTCTACGAAGACCCCCAGGATCCGCGCTATCTGGACAACAACTTGTTTGAGTTCACCGACCCGCTGCAGACTTCCAACTTCCGCCTCGGCGGGACGGACAACAACCGCTTCTCCCGGTCGACCAACACGTGGCTGGTGAAGGCCGACCTCACGAGCCAGGTCAACGGCGTGAACCTGGTCAAGACCGGCATCGAGGCCCGCTTCCACACGCTCGATTTCAACGATGACTTCGTGGTCGTCGTCCGGGAGACGGATGACCAGTTCATCTCGACCAATGGGCGCTACCGCTACCAGCCGTTCGAGTTCTCGGCCTACATCCAGGACAAAATCGAGTTGGGGAATCTCATCATCAACGCGGGCCTGCGGTTCGACTACTTCCGGTCGAACGGCGACATCTTCAGAGACCCGACCGATCCGGAGGCCGTCTTCCTCGAAAACCGGATCGATTTCCAGAACATCACGGAGGATGACGTGGACGAGGGCGGCGTGCCGCGGGGCGAGATCTTCCGCCCGGACGAGCACTTCGAGCAGGCCGAGGCCAAGTACGCCATCAGCCCGCGCCTGGGCGTGGCCTTCCCGATCACCGAGGGCGGCGTCATCCACTTCGCCTACGGCCAGTTCTTCCAGGTGCCCAACTTCGAGAACCTCTACCAGAACCCGTACTTCCTGCTGGGCAGCGGCGGCTCCGGCCTGATCGGGCTGGTCGGCAATGCCGACCTGGACCCCGAGCAGACCATCAACGGCGAGATCGGCCTGAAGCAGGAGTTGAGCGCGACCTCGGCGATCGAGCTGACGGCCTACTACCGCGACATTCGCAACCTGACGGGCACGGCGACCGACCCGGTGACGGTGCGCGGCACCTCGGCCCGGTACGGCATCCTCCGCAACTCGGACTTCGGCTTCGTGCGCGGCGTGGTGCTGCGCTACGACCAGCGCTTCGGCAGCAATTTCTTCGCCAGCGCCGACTACACGTATCAGGTGGCCAAGGCTAACGCCTCGGATCCCGAGCAGGTCTTCAACGCCGCCGCCGCCGACCAGGAGCTGGAGACGCAGATCGTCTCGACCAACTGGGACCAGCGGCACACGGCCAACGTGAACGTCTCCTACCGCAACCCGACCGGCTGGGGCTTCGGCGTCGTCGGCAGCTTCGGCTCGGGCGAGCCCTACACGCCGGAGCAGACCACGAAGCAGACGGGCGCCATCCTGCCCACGCGCATCCCGCTCAACAGCGAGCGCAAGCCGATTACCTACACCGTCGACCTCGACTTCTACAAGAACTTCGACCTCTTCGGCGGACAGTCGGTGCAGCTCTTCGGGCGGGTCATCAACCTGCTGGACCGTCGCAACCCGGTCAACGTGTTTGCCGACACAGGCGAGGCCACGCGCTCACTGCAGGAACGGGTGGATGCCGCCACCTTCCGCGGCGACCGCTCCTTCCTGGAGCGCTGGTACGACCGGCCCGACTTCTTCAGCGAGCCCCGGCGCGTGACCCTCGGTCTGCAATACAGCTTCTAACGGATGGACGATCGGGCGGCCCCCGTGCGACCCCTGACGCCAAGAAACCCGGATACGAAATCCATGACTCTACGACGATATACACGCTGGATTGGATGGAGCAGCCTGCTGGCGATCCTGGTGGCGGCGAGCCTGCCCGCCGGGGACGCGCATGCGCAGGAGCGCAGTGACCTCCCGGCCTGGCTCTTCGATGCGCAGTACCGCTCCAGCCGCACCTTCGAGAAAAAGGCGATCCACGACGGCAACCAGATCGCCATCACGTTCTTCAACTACGGCCTGCTCGGCGGCGTCGGCGAGATCCGCGGCAACTGGCCCAAGGGCACGAACGACTTCTACGTGGGCGACGTGCTGCCGGTCGTAGCACTGGAGGTGCCCATCGACCTGGACGGCGACAGCGAGCCGGACACGCTGGTGCAGCACGCCGTGACCACACGCGGGCCGCGCGCCGGGACCAACAGCCCGCCGGGGCAGCCCAACATCTTCTGGGGCTTCGAGGCCAAGCCGGGCTTCGCGGCGCCGGAGCCGAACGAAAAGCCCGCCCTCAGCACCGAGCCGGAGACGTGGCCCGAGTTCTGGCCCGATCAGCCGGACTGGATCGACCCGGCCACGGGACGCGCCCAGTGGAACGGCTTCTTCGGCCGCGGCATCCGCAACGCCGACCTGGAGAGCTACTTCTGGATGGACGACCACAACGACGAAGAACTCTTCTCCGAGTTTGGCTTCATCCCCGACACGCTCGACACGAGCCGCCGCGGGCAGGGCCTGGAAGTGAAAGTGCGCGGCCTGCAGTGGAGCCAGTTCCTGGCGCAGGACGCCCTCTTCGTGCTCTATGAGGTGACCAACACCTCCACCACCACCTATCCGCGCGTGGCCGTCGGCCTGACCGCGGGCACGCTGGCGGGCGGCGACGGCGACAGCCAGGACGACCTCGCCTTCTTCGACCAGGCCAACCGCATCGTCTACTCGTGGGACTTCGACAACTCCGGCAACGAGGGACAGGACGTGGGCTACGTCGGCTATGGCTTCATGGAGAGCCCCGGCGATCCCGACAACGCCATCGACGACGACGGCGACGGCGACCCGCTGACCGAGCAGGGCCGCGACATCGACGGCAACCCGTTCGTGCCGGGCGGCCTCGAAGGGGAAGGCAACGTCTTCAACCAGGCCGACTTCCAGCCGCGCACCCTCCAGTCGGGCGATCCGCTCATCCTGATCGACGACGAGACGGGCGAGCGCTCCGTCACCTACCTGGGCGACGGGCCGACGACGGTCGTCTCGCAGGGCATCGAATACACCGTGAGCCCCGGCGACGAGCTGGAAGAGGTGAAGCAGGAGATCCGCGGTCAGATCGAAACCGTGATCGTCACCGAGCGCAACCTGATCGACGAAGACCTCGACGGCATCATCGACGAGGACATCAACCTGCACTTCGAGCGGCGCCGGCAGGCCTTCACCGGCGAGATCGTGACGCTGCCCTCGCTGCGCTATGAGAACTGGACGGCCTTTGCTGAAGATATCCGTGACCGCGCCCCGACGCGGGACGACTCGCTCCGCCACGGCATGCTCAACCCGATGCTGGACGAGCGCGGCGACGACGGCATCGACAACGACGGCGACTGGGACCCGATTGCTGATGACGTGGGCGCGGACGGCGTGGCCGGGACGGGCGACATGGGCGAAGGCGACGGCGTGCCCTCACCGGGCGAGCCCAACTTCGACGACCTGGACGTAGATGAGACCGACCAGGTGGGCCTGACCTCGTTCTTCTACTTCACGCCGCCGGGCGCGCTCCGCATGAACGACGACGAGCGCCTCTGGCAGGCCATGAATCCCGGCTTCTTCACCACGAACCAGGAGCTGGAAGCGCAGCAGGCCGGGGGCGGTGTGGACGGCGACTTCATCTTTAGTTCCGGCTACTTCGAGATGCCGCCCGGGCGCACGCTCCGCTTCTCGATGGCGCTCGTCTTCGGCGAGAACCTGGAGGACATCACCAACAACGCCATCACCATCCAGGAGATCTTCGACCGCAACTACAACTTCGCCCGTCCGCCCGAGCGCCCGACGCTCTCGGCGGTGCCGGGCAACGGCGAGGTGCTGCTCTACTGGGACTCGGCCTCGGAGGAGTCCGAAGACCCGGTGCTGGGGCGCGACTTTCAGGGCTACAAGCTCTACAAGAGTACCGACCCCTTCTTTCGCGATCCCGAGGTGGTGACGGACGCCTTCGGCACCCCGGCGCTGTTGGACCCCATCGTACAGTTCGACCTCGACGACAATATCGACGGCTTCTGGCTGCCGAGCGCGGACAACAACCTATACGAGCGCGTCCGTGGCACGCCCTTCTACCTGGGCGAAGATACCGGCCTGCGCTACTCCTTCCGCGACTCGCTCGTCGAGAACGGGCGTGACTACTACTACGCCCTCACGTCCTACGACCGGGGCGACTCGCAGCTCGGCTTCTACCCGGCGGAGAACAACTTCGCCGTCAGCGTGGACGAGAGTGGGGACGTCATCACCGGGCAGAACGTCGTGGAGGTGCGGCCCAACGCGCCCGTGGCAGGCTTCGAGCAGGGCGGTCTCTCGCAAGAGGTCGTCCAGGAACAGGGTCCGGCGACGGGCGACGTGTTCGTCGAAGTGCTCGACCCGCGCCTGCTCACCGAGGGCACGCGCTACACCATTACCTTCGACGGCAACGGAGCCTCGGCGCAGACCTTCTCGGTCGATTCCGACGAGGGCATGCTGGTCAACAGTGCCGACATCGGCGACGCCCCGTCCGTCATCTTCGACGGGCAGCGCATCGTCTTCCGCAACGACGCCACGCGGCTCAACCAGGACTCGACCGGTTATGCCGCGCCGGAAGGGTTGCAGCCGTTGCAAGCACTGGAGATTAACGTCGGGACGTGGCGCTATGAAGGTGTTGCAGTACCGTTCGATTACGAGGTGCGCTTCGCCGACGACCTCGTGGGTGAGTCCATCGGCGGATTCAAACTTGGGACCGGTTCCCGGGCACCGGAAGCGGAGGCCAGGGAAACCAACTTCACGGTCTACAACGTCACCCTGGACCGCCCGGCGTCGTTCGTCTTCTTCGAGCCGAGCGACCCGGACGGCGTCTTCAACGGCAACGAGTTCATCTTCATCTACGAGGAGATCGGCGGCGAGCTGCAGCCGACCTTCGGCGTGCGCACCGACCCCGACGCTACGGGCGACTTTCCCGGTGCCGGTGATGTCTTTGCCGTGCGCACGTTCAAGCCGTTCAGCCCGAGCGACCGGTACGCCTATCGCACCGCGTCGTCCAAGGTGAGCGAGGAAGAGGCGCAGGCCCAGCTCGACCGCGTGAAGGTGGTGCCGAACCCGTACGTGGCCGCCGCCGCGTGGGAGGACCCGCTGCCGCCGACGATCACGAGCGGGCGGGGGGAGCGCCGCGTCGACTTCATCCACGTGCCCGCTGATTCCCGCATCCGCATCTATAATTCGCGCGGCGAACTCGTCCGCGAGCTGCGGCACGACAGCGGCATCGGCGACGGCACCGTCAGCTGGGACCTCCGCTCCCGCGAAGACCTGGACGTGGCCTACGGGGTGTATTTCTACCACCTCGACGCGCCCGGCATCGGCGAGACC